>JAICTR010000299.1 GCA_025936275.1 Burkholderiales bacterium | reverse complement strand
CGACTTTCACGCGCCTCGCCCGGTCCACCTCGCGCCTGGCGGGACGGCCGCTCACGTTCGCGTTCGTGGTCTTCATCGTCATCGCCTGGGCGGTGAGCGGGCCCTTCTTCCACTACAGCGACAGCTGGCAGCTCACCATCAACACCTTCACCACCATCGTGACCTTCCTGATGGTGTTCCTCATCCAGGCGACGCAGAACCGCGACTCGGCGGCGATCCAGATCAAGCTCGACGAGATCATCCGCGCGCTCGAAGGCGCGCACAACGCGGTGATCGACCTCGAGGAGATGGACGAGGACGACCTCGTGAAGATGCGCGAGAGCTACCTCGCGCTCGCCGAGCGCGCCCACGTCGCGCTCGGGCGCGGCAAGGTCGACACCGGCGTGCCCGACCTCGAGCAGAAGCGCCGCCGCCGGCGCGCCCGTGCGGGCAACGGCCACGCCAAGCGCGCCTGAAAATCGGGGACAGACCTCCCGCAGGAAATAGGGGTCTGTCCCCGATTTTCAGAAGTTGACCGCGGTGGTGTTGGCCCCGCAGAGGACGACGCCGATCGTGCGCCCCGGCGCCGGCTCGTAACGGCGCGAGAGGAGCGCGGCGAAGGCCGCGGCGCCGCCGGGTTCCGCGACGATGCGCAGCGTCTTCCAGAGCGCCTGCTGCGCTTCGCGAATCGCGTCGTCGGTGACCAGCACGGTGCGCGGCGCGTGCCGTTGCGCGATCGGGAACATCAACGTGCCCACGCGGCGCGGCGCGAGCGAATCGGCGGCGATGCCGCCCGCGGGCGCATCGACCGGCTCCCCCGCCTCGAGCGCACGCGTGAGCGTCGGCGCCGACTCGGGCTCCACGCCGACCACCGGCACGCGTCCCGCATACCATGCCGCGATGCCGCCCAGCAGGCCGCCGCCGCCCACCGCGACCAGCACCGCATCGAGCGACGGCTGCTGCGCCTCGAGCTCCATCGCGAGCGTGCCCTGCCCTTCGAGCGTCGCCGGTTGGTCGTAGGCGTGGATCGGCTCCGCACCCGACTGCGCCGCGAACTTCTCGCTTGCCGCGAGTGCATCGGCATAGCGCTCGCCGCCCACCTCCAGGCGCGCCCCGTAGCCGCGAATCTGCGCGATCTTCGCCGGCGACGCCACCACCGGCACGAAGATCGTCGCCGGCACGCCGAGCTTCATCGCGGCATAGGCGACCGCCGCGCCATGGTTGCCGCCCGAGGCCGCGACCACGCCCGCCGCCGGCACCGGACGCGAGAGCAGGCTGTTGAACGCGCCGCGCGACTTGAACGAGCCCGCGTGCTGCAGGAACTCGAGCTTGAATGCGACGCGCACGCCCTCGAGGCCGAAATCGCCGCCGTCCACCTCGATCACCGGCGTGCGACGGACATGGGACGCGATGCGCGCGGCCGCGGCGCGGATCGCGTCGGCCGCAATGATGGAATCGATGGGAGCTCCCCGCAGCGGATTCTTCGAGATGGTAATCGAAGGCAATCGGCACGCGAAGAACGGGCTACCGGCCGCATCGGCACAAAGGTCCCCCTTGCCGTTCAGCGCCGCGCAAGCGTCCGCGCATAGTCCTTGACCGACATGGATTTTCCCCACGTCCGACAGGAGGCACGGAGGTTGCGTCCCATCCCGGCTTCGTCCCACTTCATCCAAGGAACCGTTCCATGATCGTCGCCGATCGCGCCCGCCGCCTTCCCGCCACCGCAAGCGCCACGCCATCCCTCACGGCCGGAGCGCGCGTCGACGTCTGCATCCTGGGCGCGGGACTCGCGGGCATGATCGCCGCCTACCTGCTGGGGCGCGCCGGGCGCCAGGTGATGGTCCTCGAGGAAGGGCCGCTCGGCGGGCTGCAGGGCGGATTCGAGGCGGCGCACCTCGCGAGCGCGGTGGAGCGGCCTTACGCCCTCATCGAATCGACGCAAGGGCGCGACGCCGCACGCGTCGCCGCGCAGAGCGCCGCCGCGGCGGTGGACGCGCTCGAGGCGATCGTGCTGCGCGAGCGCATCGCGTGCGAGTTCGAGCGTCTCGACGGCTATTCGATGGCCGCCGACGGCGACGCTTGGGCCGGCCTCGAGCACGAGGCGCAAGCCGCGCGCCGCGCCGGCATCCAGGGCGTGGAGCTCATCGATGCGCCGCCCGTCGGGGGTGCGGCGTGGAAGCGCTGCCTGCGCTATCCCGCGCAGGCGCATTTCCACCCCACGCGCTTCCTCGAAGGGCTCGCGCGCGCGATGCAACGCGCCGGCGGCCGCATCCATTGCGGCATTCGTTGCCAGCGCATCGAGTCCGGGCCGCCGGTCGCGGTGGTGACGAGCGCCGGCCATCGCATCGAGGCGCAGACGCTGGTCGCCTCCGAGCCGATGCGCGGGGGCATCGCGGCGCCCGTCGCCGCGCCGCGCATGGCGCACATGGTGGGGCTGCGCGTGCCGCGCGGATCGGTGCCGCGCGCGCTCTATTGGGAAAGCTCGCAGCCGGTGCGCTGGATGCGGCTGCGCTCGCAGGGCTCGGGCGCGGGCGAGGTGCTGCTCGCGGGCAGCGAGGACCCGCCGGGCGACGACGACCACACCGCCTACCGCTACCTCGCGCTCGAAGCGTGGGCGCGCAGCCGCTTTCCGCAGGCGCGCGAGATCGTGCAGCGCTTCACCGGCGAGATCGTGCAGACGCCGGACCTCTTCGCGGTCTCGAGCCGCGGCGACTGCGACTCGCAGAGCGTGTACCTCGCCACCGGAGGCTGGGGAACGCCGATGACGCGCGGCACGCTCGCGGGCCTCGTGATCAGGGATTTCGTCGAGGGCGGCGAGCTGCCGTGGGCCGATCTCTACCTGCCGGAAGCGTGCTACGTGCCTCGGGAGGCGGCGCGCGCGTTATAGAATCGCCGCTTGATCGCGACGCCGACCTCCTTCATTCCGCTGCTCGCCGCGCAGGACGCCCCGCGCGCGCTCACCTTCGCCTTCCGCGGCAACGAGATCCTGGTGCGCGAGCCCGAGCTGGCGCTCCCCGACGAGGCGGCCGCGGCCGCGCTCGGCGTGGATGAATCGCGCCTGCTGCCGGTGGGACTCTACGAGGGGGCGTATTGCCGAGCGACGTGGCTCGAGCCGCAAGCCGCGGCGCTCGAGGGCCACGCGTTCCGCGGGCTGCGCTCGCTCTTTGGCCGCATGGACGAGGCGCTCCTCGCGGTCGCCGGGCGCGCCTTCCAGATCGCCGACTGGGCACGCACGCATCGCTTCTGCGGCGCGTGCGGCAAGCCCATGCGGCGCACCGCGGGCGAGCGCGCGATGAAGTGCGAGTGCGGGCACGTCGCCTATCCGCGCATCTCGCCGGCGATGATGGTGCTCGTGAAGCGCGGGCCCGCGATCCTCCTCGCACGCAACATCGCCGCGCCGCCCGGTCGCTTCAGCGCGCTCGCCGGATTCCTCGAGCCCGGCGAATCGGTGGAGGACGCGATCCACCGCGAGGTGCGCGAAGAGGTCGGGATCGAGGTGAAGGACCTGCGCTACTTCGCGAGCCAGTCGTGGCCTTTCCCCGGCTCGCTCATGCTCGCCTTCACCGCGGAGTACGCGGGCGGCGAGCTCGCGCCGGATCGCATCGAGATCGCCGAGGCGCGCTGGTTCGGGCCAGACGATGTGTGGCCCGAACCGATATCGGCCGTGTCGATATCAAGCCTGCTGATCGACGCGCATCGCCATCCCCGGCCATGAGAGGCGGCGCGCCGTGCTGCCTCAGTTCTGGCTGGCCGGCTCTTGCGCGCGCTCCGGCGGCTTGCTGCCCGTGCTGCGCACCTGCACCATGCGCTGCAGCAGGTCGAACCAGAACGGCGCGCCGAACAGCGTGGTCGAGGCCGTCACTAGCCAGCCTGCCGCCTGCAGGGCGAATGCGGCGTCCAGCAGGGGCGGGAAACTCTGCCAGCCGATTGGCAGCGCCCACAGCTGGCGCAGGGTTTCGGCGTCGAGCGCGGCCGGGGCCGCGGTGATGTGGGCAGCCAGCTGCGGCTG
>JAICTR010000174.1 GCA_025936275.1 Burkholderiales bacterium | reverse complement strand
TGAGGTTCTCCTCGGCCTTGATCTCGCGCTCGAGCCCGAGGACCTCGTCGGGGTGCAGCGGCGTGAGGTTCTCGAAGAGGATCTTGGTCTTCGCGTTCTCGGGCGGCTCGCCGTTCACGGTGTCCACCTTCACCAGCGCGAAGTAGCGCTCGCCATCCTTGGGCGTGCGGATCTCGCCGACGATGGAATCCCCGGTGTGCAGGTTGAAGCGCCGGATCTGCGAGGGCGAGACGTAGATGTCGTCGGGCCCGGCGAGATACGAGGTATCGGGCGAGCGCAGGAAGCCGAAGCCGTCCTGCAGCACCTCCAGGGTGCCGTCGCCGAAGATGGCCTCGCCCTTCTTCGCCTGGTGCTTCAACAGCGCGAAGACGAGCTCCTGCTTGCGCAGGCGGTTCGCGCCTTCGAGCTCGCTGGCGATCGCCATGTCGACGAGCTCGGACACGTGCTTCAGCTTGAGGTCGGATAGATGCATGCCGCGGGCCTGCCTGGTGTGGTGTGGTGTTCGGGAACGGGCCCGGAAGACGTCACGGGCCGGAGAAACTCAACGGGAGTCGGGGTCAGCCTGGCTGCGGGGAGATGCTGCGGGGGCTTGTTCTTCGAAGACTGTTCGAGCGAACAGCCAGGACCCGAATCAGGTTAGCGGTTTCAGATATTGCTGTCAATGAAGGCCGCGAGCTGCGTCTTGGACACGGCGCCCACCTTGGTCGCCTCGAGGTTGCCGTTCTTGAAGAGCATCAGCGTCGGGATGCCGCGGATCCCGTACTTGGGCGGCGTCGCCTGGTTCTCGTCGATGTTGAGCTTGGCGACCTTGAGGCGGCCCGCGTATTCGGAAGCGATCTGGTCGAGCGCGGGGGCGATCATCTTGCACGGCCCGCACCACTCGGCCCAGTAGTCCACCAGGACCGGCGTCTGCGACTGCAGCACCTCCTGCTCGAACGTGTCGTCGGTGACGTGGATGATCTTTTCGCTCACTCTCGCGGTCCTCGAAGGGGTTGGGGTTCGCGCGCGGGCAGACGCGGCATTCGCGAGCGCGGGGAGCGTCCATCGTAGACCAAAGCGCCGCGCGCTGGCAAAGCCGCGGCGCGAGTCCTGCGCACCGCGTCTGGTAAAATCACGGGCTCTTCCCCGCGAAATTCCCTGCGTTTCGAAAGGCTTTTCCCATGGCGTACGTGGTGACCGAGTCCTGCGTGAAGTGCAAGTACACCGACTGCGTCGATGTCTGTCCGGTCGATTGCTTCCGCGAGGGCCCGAACATGCTCGTCATCGATCCCGACGAGTGCATCGATTGCACGCTGTGCGTTCCCGAGTGCCCGGTGGAGGCGATCTTCGCCGAGGACGACGTGCCCGGCGACCAGAAGGACTTCATCGGCATGAACGCCGAGCTCTCGAAGGTGTGGAAGCCGATCGTCGAGCGCAAGGACGCGCCCGCCGACGCCGACGAATGGGCGAAGGTGAAGGACAAGCGCCAGCTCATCGAAAAGTAGTTGGCGAAGGCGTTTAACCACAGATGAACACGGATGAACACAGATAAGTGGGCGAAAGAAATTTCATCGGGGCCATGGGCACGATGCGATCCCCTTTCCTCACCTATCTGTGTTCATCCGTGTTCATCTGTGGTTCCTTGGCCTTTGCTCCGAATCAATCGTAGAGGCCGGCCTTCGCTTTCCCGCGGAAGATCCGGTACGACATGATCGTGTACGCGAAGATGAACGGCAGCACGATCGCCGCGCCGATGAGCAGCGCCTTGAGGCCCGACGGATGCGCGGCGGCCTGCCAGAGGGTGAGCCGGTCCATCACGATGTACGGAAAGAGGCTGTAGGCGAGGCCGAGGAAGGCGAGGACGAAGATCGACGCCGCGGCGAGGAAAGGCCGCGCATCGTGCCGATGGTCGCCGTCCTCGACGCGATGGGTCGAGCGCCAGAGCATGAAGCCCGCCGCGACCGTGGCGATCGGCAGGATCATCACCCACAGCGTGTGCGGGAAATCGAACCAGCGTTCGCGCACCGTGGCGCTCTGGATCGGCGTCGCGAGGCTCACCAGCGCGACGCCGAGCGCGACCCAGACCAGTCCCCAGCGCGCCCACGCGATCGCCTTCCTCTGCAGCTCGCCCTCCGTCTTCATGATGAGCCAGGTGGCGCCGAGGAGCACGTAGCCCCCGCACACGCTCGCGCCGACGATCACCGCGAAGAGCCATTCGCCGAAGCCGCCGCGGAAGCCCGAGACGTAGCGCCCGAGCATCATCCCCTGGCAGAACGAGGCGAGGAACGATCCGGCCCAGAAGAGCCAGTTCCAGAGCTCGCGGTGCCAACCCTGCGCCTTCGTCCGGAACTCGAACGCGACGCCGCGCAGCATGAGCCCCACCAGCATCGCGAGCACCGGGAGATACAGCCCGCCCATCACGATCAGCAGCGCGCCCGGGAAGGCCGAGAGCAGGATGCCGATTCCGAGCACGAGCCAGGTCTGGTTCGCGTCCCAGAAGGGGCCGATGGAGGAGACCATCACCGATTGCTCCTCCTCGCCCGCCGCCGGCATCAGCATGCCGACGCCGAGGTCGAAGCCGTCGAGCAGCACGTAGGCGAGCACCGCGATGCCCATGAGCGCCATGAAGACGAGCGGCAGGAGGTCCATGTCAGCCGGCCTTGTCGCCGACGTCCGCGGTCGCCGGCCAGCTCGTGGGCGGCGGCTCGGACTTCGCGCCTTCGCCCGCCATGTGCGTGAGCACCACGATGTACGCGATGAACATCACGATGTAGGTGAGGATGTAGCCGGTGAGGCTCGCGCCGAGCTCCGCGCCGCTCGCGTCGCCCGCGCCGTCGGCGGTGCGCAGGATCCCGTGCACGAGCCACGGCTGGCGTCCCATCTCGGTGACGATCCACCCGGCGTCCACCGCGACCCAGCCGGCGAACGTGAACAGGGCGAAGAGCCACAACATCTCCCGCGGCGGGACCCGCGCGCGCCGCGTGGCCCACGTTCCCCACCACGCCACGAGCACCATCAGGATGCCGATGCCGACCATGATGCGGAAGGCGAAGAACACGGGCGCCACCGGCGGATGGTCGTTGCCGAACTCCTCGATGCCGCGGATGGTTCCGTTCAGCGAATGGGTGAGGATCAGGCTTCCCGCGTAGGGCAGCTCGATCGCGTAATCGTTGCGATGCGACTTGGCGTCGGGAATCGCGAAGAGCGTGAGCGGCGCGCGGCTCTCGGTTCGCCAGATCGCCTCGATCGCCGCGATCTTCGCCGGCTGGTGCTCGAGCGTGTTGAGGCCGTGCAGGTCGCCCACGAAGATCTGCACCGGCGCGAGCACCGCGGCGGTGACGAGCCCCGCGCGCAACGTGCGCGCCGCGCTGCTGTCCAACGGGGCGCGCAGGAGCCGCCAGGCCGAAAGCCCCGCGATCACGAACGAAGCCGTGAGCCCCGAGGCGATCACCATGTGCGTGAAGCGGTACGGAAACGAAGGGTTGAAGATCACCTGCAGCCAGTCGCCGGGAATCCATTGGTCGCCCGCCTGCACCTGGCCGGTCGGCGTCTGCATCCACGAATTGAGGGCGAGGATCCAGAAGGCGGAAAGCGTGGTGCCGAAGGCGACCAGGAAGGCCGCCACGATGTGCAGCCAATCGGGCACGCGATCCATGCCGAACACCATCACGCCGAGGAACGTCGCCTCGAGGAAGAACGCGGTGAGCACTTCGTACGAGAGGAGCGGCCCGGCGATGGCGCCCACCGTCGTCATGTAGCGCGGCCAGTTGGTGCCGAACTGGAACGACATGACGATGCCCGTGACCACGCCCATCGCGAAGGTGAGCACGAAGATCTTCACCCACAGGCGGTACGTGGCGAGCCACGCCGGATCGCGATGCCGCTGGTACGCGAGGCGGAACGCGAAGAGGTACCACGCGAGCCCGATGGTGAGCGCCGGGAACAGGATGTGGAACCCGATGTTGATGCCGAACTGGGCGCGTGCGAGGAGCAGGGCTTGATCCATGGCTCTCGGGTCGGTCCTTTCGTCAATCTCGCTACAATGCGCCGATGACGCGCGGCAAGCTCAAGATCTTTTTCGGCGCGTTTCCCGGCGCGGGAAAGACCAACGCGATGCTCACCGCTGCACGCCGCCTGCGCGACGCGGGGCGCGACGTCGTGGTCGCGGTCGTCGATACCCATGACAGCCCGGAGACGCGGGAGTTGCTCGAAGGCCTGGAAATCCTCCCGCCTCCCAGCATCGCCGGCGCGCCGGTCGCGGGGGAATTGAACCTCGACGGAGCCCTCGCGCGCAAGCCCGGGGTGGTCCTCATCGACGACCTCGCGCACGCCAATCCGCCCGGCTCGCGCCATCCCAAGCGCTGGAACGACGCCGACGAGCTGCTCGCGAACGGCATCGACGTCTTCACCACCCTGGGCGTGCAGCACCTCGAGAGCCTGAACGACGTGGTGGGCGAGATCTCCGGCATCCGCGAGCGCGAGACCGTGCCCGACACGTTCTTCGACAGCGCCGAGGAAACGGTGATGGTGGACATGTCCGCCGACGAGCTGCTGCTGCGCCTCGAGGAAGGCAAGGTCCACGTCGGCGAGGACGAGAAGGGCGTCGAGAAGACCTACTTCAGCAAGGGAAACCTGCTCGCGTTGCGCGAGATCGCGCTGCGCCGCACCGCCGACGTGGTCGAGGACGAGGTGCAGAAGATCCGCGCCGAGAAATCCATCGACGCGGTGTGGAAGACGCACGGCCACCTGCTGTGCTGCGTCGGGCCGGGCGCCGGCTCCGAGCACGTCGTGCGCAGCGCCGCGCGCCTCGCGAAGCAGCTCGATGCCGAATGGACCGCCGTCTATGTCGAGACGCCGCGCCTGCAGCGGCTGCCGGCCGAGGAGAGGAGCCGCATCCTCGGCGTCGTGAGCCTCGCCGGGGAGCTGGGCGCGCGCACCGCCATCCTCACCGGCACGGACGTGTGCCAGGCGGTGGTCGAGTACGCGACCGACCAGAACATCGCCACGGTGCTGGTGGGCCGCGGGCGCGCCATGCCGCTGCGCCTGTGGCGCACGATGAGCGACGCGATCGCCGCGGCGAGCCCGAACATCGACGTGATCGAGATCGGGCGCGGGCGCGCCGAGGCGGGCACCACCGTGGCGCCTCTCGTGATCCGCCCGGAATCGCCCGGCTCGCGCGTCGCGGAAAAGCGCCTGCGCTATCTCTGGACCGCGATGGCGAGCTTCGCCGCCGCCGCCGTGGCACTCGCGCTCTTCCCGCACTTCGACCTCGCCACGGTGGTGCTGCTCTTCATGCTCACCGTGGTGCTGGTCGCGGTGCGGTGGGGACGCGGCCCGGCGATCTTTGCCGCGATCTTCGACGTCGCCCTGCTGGATTTCCTCTTCGTGCCCGCGCGCTTTTCCTTCCGCGTGGCCGATCCGCACTACCTCCTCACCTTCCTCGTCATGCTCGCCTCGGGCGTCGTGGTGGGCCAGCTCGCCGGAAACCTGCGCTTCCAGGCGCGCGTCGCCTCGCACCGCGAGAAGCGCGCGCGCACGCTCTACGAGTTCGCGCGCGACCTCGCGAAGCTGCAGAACACCTCGCAGGTGATCGAGGCGACCGAGGCCTTCATGTCGCGGCAGTTCCGCGCGCGCGTCTCGGTGCTGGTGCCCGACGCGACCGGGATGCTGGTCTCGCCCACCGGCAGCGGCATGAGCAACCCGTTCGACAGCACCGCGGCGCAATGGGCCTACGACCGCGCGCAGCAGGCGGGCGCGGGCACCGACACGCTCGCCGGCAACGAGTACCTCTTCCTGCCGCTCAAGTCGCCGACCAGGACGCGCGGTGTGCTCGCCGTGCGCCCCGAGCGCACGCGCGACCTCTTCATTCCCGAGCAGCGCCACCAGTTCGAGATCTTCGCCGCGCTGGTCGCCACCACGCTCGAGCGCGTGCACTACATGGATGTGGCGCGCGATGCGATGCTCATGGCGCGCATCCAGAGCCGCGACCTGAAGCTCGAGCTCGAGCGCCGTCCGCTCGCCGACCTCGTGGAGGCGGCGATGCGCCAGCTGGGCTCGCTCACCGCGCGGCATCCGCTCGCGATCGACGTGCCGCGCGACCTGCCGCTGGTGAACGTCGAGCCCGACCTGGTCGAGCGCGTGTTCACGAGCCTCGTCGGCAACGTCGTGAAGCACACGCCGGCGGGCACCGAGGTGAAGGTCGCGGCGCGCGTCGTGGGCGAAGCCGTCGAGTCGAGCGTGGAGGACACGGGGCCGGGCCTTCCCGAAGGACGCGAAGAGGAGATCTTCGAGTCGTTCGCGCGCGGCGAGCGGGCGGCGACCAGCCGGCGCGGCGCGGGGCTCGGCCTCGCCTTGTGCCGCGCGATCGTCGAGGCGCACGGCGGCACCATCCGTGCCGAGCGGCGCGAGGAGGGCGGCGCGCGCATCGTGTTCACGCTGCCGCTACGGCGCGCTCAGGGATAGAGGCGGCCGGCGGCGATGACCTTCTCGATCGTGCAGGTCTCGCTGCCGTCGAGCTTCACGTCGAGATGGACCGTGAGCGCGTTGGGCGTCACGCTGATCGAGCGCGAGGTGAAGGCGCCATGCTTGCCGTCGGTGCACGAATAGGTGCCG
>JAICTR010000483.1 GCA_025936275.1 Burkholderiales bacterium | reverse complement strand
GTTTGCTTGGGACACGCACCGGCTTTTTGGAGTGCAGACAGATATTTGGCACTGGTGCCGAAGACCGCCATCTGTTCCGCGTCGGCCATGTCCCACAGCAGGTTTTCATTTGGAGAAAACGGCGATCCGTCGAACAGCAATAACGTGCATTGCGACGCCAGCGCGCTAATCAGCCAGTTCCACATCATCCAGCCGGTCGTCGTGAAGTAGAAGACGCGGTCGCCCGGCTTCAGATCGGTGTGCAGCACGTGCTCTTTCAAGTGTTGCAACAGCGATCCCCCCTGGCCATGCACGATGCACTTCGGCACGCCGGTGGTGCCGCTCGAATAGAGGATGTAGAGCGGATGGTTGAACGGCATGCGGCGGAACGCCACCTCGCGCGGGGCGTGCGGCGCGAGGAAATCCGCGAGGCGAATCCCGTGCGCCACGCCCTCGACTCCCGGCTTCTCCGAGATGTACGGCACCACGACCACGCGCTTCACCGTCGGGAGCTGCTTCACGATCTCGGCGATGCGCGGCAAGGTCTCGATCACCTTGCCGTTGTAGTAGTAGCCGTCGCAGCACACCAGCACCTTGGGCTCGACCTGGCCGAAGCGGTCGAGCACGCCCTGCACGCCGAAGTCCGGCGAGCAGGAGGTGAACGTGCCGCCGAGGCTCGCGGTGGCGAGCATGGCGATGAGCGTCTCGGGCATGTTCGGCATGAAGGCGGCGACGCGATCGCCCGCCTCCACGCCCGCCGCGGCAAGCGCCTGCTGGAAGCGAGATACCTCGGCGTTCAACTGCGCGAAGCTCATGCGCCGGCGCACGTTCTCCTCGCCCCAGAACACCAGCGCCTCGCCGTCGCCCTTGCCGCGCAGCAGGTTCTCGGCGAAGTTGAGCGTGGCATCGGGAAAGAAGCGCGCGCCCGGCATCTGGTCGCCGTCGATCAGCACGCGCTCGCCGCGCTCGCCGATCACGCCGCCGTAATCCCACATCGCGCGCCAGAAGTCCTCGAGGCTCGCGATCGACCACGCGTAGAGCGCTGGGTAATCCGCGAGGGCGAGGCCGTGGCGCTGGTTCACGAGCTTCATGAACGCCGCCATGTGCGAGGCGGCGATGCTTTCGGGGGCCGGAGCCCAGAGGGGTCGATCGCTCATTTGCAGCGAATGATAGCTAGTCGAGGGTGCCGCCGGCGAGCTTCACGTCGCGCAGCGTCGATCGCGCCGCGGCGATCGCCGCCTCGATGCCGCGGACCATCGTCGCGAGCGCCATCGACGGCACGCCGCGCTTGTCGAGCACCATCTCCTCGCTCGCCGGCACGTGGATGAAGCCCGCGCGCGCCTTGTGTCCGCCCGCGGCGAGGAAGTGCAGCACGCCGTACATCAGGTGGTTGCAGACGTAGGTGCCGGCGGAGTTGGAAGCTTCCGCGGGCACACCCGCGGCGCGCATCGCGGCGACCATCGCCTTCACCGGCAGCGTCGCAAAGTAGGCCGGCGGGCCGCCCGCGACCACCGGCTCGTCGACCGGCTGCGCACCGGCGTTGTCCGCGATGCGCGCGTCGTCCACGTTGATCGCCACGCGCTCGACGCTCAAATGCGTGCGGCCCGTGGCGAGGCCGAGGCAGACCACGAGCGCCGGGCGATGGCGCTCGATCGCTTCGGTCACGGCATCGATCGCGCGGCCGAACTCGCAGGGGATGCGCACGCGCTCGACGCGCAGTCCCGCGATCTCGTTCGGCAACCGCTGGCACGCCTCCCACGAAGGGTTGCGCGCGTCGCCGCCGAAAGGCTCGAATCCGGTCACGAGCACGACGCTCGCCGCGCCGCGCGCCGGGCGCTTCCCGAGGGCGGGCGGCGCTTTCTCCCGCGCGGCGGGCGCCTTGCCGCGCGGCACCTCTTGCGCGGGCTTGCGGGCGCGACCGAGGGCTTCCGGCGTCACGAGGAGCTCGGGCGGGACCTGCGTTCCGGGGCGCGCGCGCCGGCGCGATCGCGCGAGGCCCTGCGCGCCCTCGCGCGGCGCGACGGGTCGGGGCGCCTTGTGCCGCCGCCGCAGCATCGCCTTAGCGGGCGGTC
>JAICTR010000090.1 GCA_025936275.1 Burkholderiales bacterium | reverse complement strand
CGAGCGGGCCGCCGCGCTGATCCCGCGCCTCGCGGCGCTTCCGGGGCGCTTCTTCGGCGAGGGCACCGACAAGGGCGGAGACACCCACGCCAAGCCCGAGATCTGGAGCCATATGGACGACTTCAAGCAGAAGCTCGAGCACATGCAGCACGAGGTCGCGATGCTGCCGCAGGCGGTCGCTTCCGGCGACATGGGCACCTTCAAGAAGCAGGTCGGCGAGACCGGCAAAGCGTGCAAGTCCTGCCACGAGGACTACAAGTTCAAGTGACGCCGTCGCCCTCGCGCATCCGGGTCTGGGATCTCCCGACCCGGATTTTTCATTGGGCGCTCGCCGGGTTGGTCGTGTTCTCGTTCACCACCGGCACGATCGGCGGCGAGTGGATGGCGTGGCACCTGAAGAGCGGCTACGCGATCCTTGCGCTGCTCTTGTTCCGCCTCGCATGGGGATTCACCGGCAGCGAGAGCGCGCGCTTCGCAGCCTTCCTGCGTGGTCCGCGCGCGGCGCTCGCTTATGCGCGCGAAACGTTCGCCGGGCGCCACCCGATCATCGCCGGCCACAATCCGCTCGGCGGCTGGATGGTGCTGGCGATGCTCGCGGCGGTCGCCTTCCAGGTGACGACCGGGCTCTTCTCCGACGACGAGATCGCGACCCAGGGTCCGCTCGCGGTGAAGGTCGCGAACGACACCGTGAGCCGCATGAGCGGGCTGCACCAGTGGGGACGCTGGGCCGTCGTGGCGCTCGTCGTGCTGCACGTCGTCGCGATCGCCGTCTATCGCTGGAGATGGAAGGCACGGCTCGTGGGGCCGATGCTCCACGGCAAGATGAACGCGGCGCCGGGTGTTCATGCGCCGTTCCTCGTGCCGGCGTGGCGCGCCGTGGTGCTCGCGGCGATCGCCGCCGCGCTCGCCTACGCGCTGGTGGTCATCGTGCCGATGCCATAATGGCCGGATGAAACGCGCTCGAGCACGCAAGGCGGTGTGAGCATGGTGCGACGCATCGCCTGGATCTCCGCCATCGCGGGGCTGGTGATCTTCGCCGCGATCACCGCCGGGCTCTTCTCGCCGGAGAGCCGCATCCGCATCCCGGCGATCACCGCGCTCGTCACCTTCAGCGCGATCATCCTCTCGCACCTGGGCGGCATCGAGAACGGCCTCGCGCTGCGCGAGGAGGCGAGCAACGAGAAGCTGCGCGCGGCCGCGTTGGGCCTGAGCATCGTGCCCTCGCTCGCCGCGTGGGGCGTGCTGTGGCTGCCGACGCCGCACTGGCAAGTGGGCGCATCGCTCGCGCTCTTCGTGATCGTGTGGGGCGCGGACCTGTGGCTCTCGCGCCACGGGTTGATCCCCGCCTGGTTCGTCGACATGCGCACCGCCGTGACGGCGGTCGCCTGCGTGATCCTCGCGATCGCCTGGGCCCTGCTCTAGCGGCCGCGGCCGCGCGCCTTGCCGCCCGGCGCCGCGTGGCGCTTGAGCCAGGCGAAGAACTCGCGGTGCCAGAGGCGCGAGTTCTGCGGCTTCAGGATCCAGTGGTTCTCGTCGGGGAAGAACACGAGCCGCGCCGCCACGCCCTTCGCCCGAAGCGTGTTGTAGTAGGCGATGCCCTGCGCGTCGGGCACGCGGTAGTCGAGCTGGCCGTGCATCACGAGCGTCGGCGTCTTCATGCGCCGCGCGCGGGCGCGCGGGTTCTGCGCCTCGATCCTGCCGGGATTGTCCCAGTAGAACGCGCCCAGCTCGCGCGCATGGCCGTAGTACACGTCGTCGGCGAACATCGCGACCCAGTCGAAGCAGCCGGCGTGGCACACGTACGCCTTGTAGCGATCGGTGTGCCCGTTCATCCACGCCACCATGTAGCCGCCGTAGCTGCCGCCCGCGGCGAGCAACCGCTCGCGATCGATGTAGCCCTGGCGCAGCAGGAGGTCGGTCGCGGCCTCGATGTCGGCGAGCTCGCGCCGGCCCCAGTCGCCGTCGATGCACTCGGTGAAGCGATGGCCGAAGGAGCTCGAGCCGTGGTAGTTCACGCAGGCGACGACGTAGCCCTGCGCCGCGAAGAGGTGGTTGTTCCAGCGGAAGTGGAACGTGTCCGCGGCGATCGAATGCGGGCCGCCGTGGATGTTCTGCACGAGCGGCCATTTCTTCGCCGGGTCGAAGTCCGGCGGATAGACGACCCACATCTGCACCTTGTCGCCATCGAAGCCCTCGAATTCGAACTCGCGCACGTCGCCCAGCTTCACGTTCGCGAGCAGCCCCTCGTTGAAGCGATCGATGCGGCGCTCCGCCTCCTCGGGCGCGGCGCGGAACACCTCGGGCGGCGTGCTCATGGTGTTGCGCACGAAGGCGATCGCCTCCCCCGCCACGTCGAAGTCGCCGACGATGCCGCCGCGCGCGGCGACCTTCGGCTCGCGCGCCCCCAGCGCCCAGCGCCACAGGTGCTGGCGCGCGCGATCCTCGGCCTGGAAGAAGAGACCCGAGGCGTCGTCGCTCCAGGCGAGCGGCGCATGGATGCTGCGGTCCCAGCGCGTGCGCACGACTTCCACGCCGCCGCGCGTGCGCTCGATCATCGCGAGCTTGTGCGGCGCCGCGAGCGTGCGCCGCACGTCCTGGGCGAGAAGCGCGATGCGCTGGCCGTCCGGCGAGTAGGCGGGGCTCTCGTGGTTCAGCGGCGAGCGCGTCGTGAGCGTGCGGAAGCGGCCGGTGCGCAGGTCGAGCGCGACGATCTGGTTCGGGTCGTCGAAGCGCTTGTCCTCGGCCGGATCGAAGGTGAACGCGATCTCGCGCGCGTCGGGCGCGATGTCGTAGTGGTGCGCGGCGGGATCGGCCCGCGGCAGCTCGTAGCGCGTGCCCTCGAAGAGGTCGCGCACGCGCCCGCTCGCGATGTCGACGGTGAAGAGGTGCGGCACGCGCCCGTCGGAAAGCCAGTGATCCCACCAGCGATAGGCCGAGTGCTCGACGACATGCGCCTTCACCTTGTCGTCCTTCCAGGCCCGGTAGCGCCTGGCGAGCGCGGCGAGGCCCTTCTCCTGCGGCCACACCCACGAGACGAACGCGAGGCGGCGCGAATCGGGGAACCACTTGATCGCGAAGGCGCCGGTCGCGATGTCGGTGAGGCGCCGTGCCTCGCCGCCATCGGGCGCGATCAGGTAGACCTGCGCTTCCTCGTCCGCCTTGGCCTCGCCCGCCGCGGCGCGCCTGGCGACGAACGCGATCCAGCGTCCGTCGGGCGACCAGCGCGGCTCGCCGTCCTTCTCGCCCGCGGCGGTGAGGCGGCGCGGCTCGCCGCCGAACGACGAGAGCAGCCACAGGCTCGAGCGCGCCTTGTTCTCCTCCATGTCGTGCGAGGTCACCGACACGCACACTTGCGCGCCGTCGGGCGAGAGCGTCGGTTGCGCCGGGCGATCGAGCTTCCAGAGGTCTTCGATGGAGAGCCGGGCGTTGCGAGGCATGAGCGATCCTTGTTCTTCGAAGCGTCGGATCGCGGCGATTCTAGCAGTAGAATGACGGCGCATCGCCGCCGAATTTCGCGCCGCTCGCCGCCGGAGCCTCCATGAAGCCGAACGACCTCAAGCCCACCTTCCAGTGGGACGATCCCCTGCGCCTCGAGGACCAGCTCACCGAGGAGGAGCGCATGGTGCGCGACAGCGCGCGCGCCTATTGCCAGGAAAAGCTCATGCCGCGCGTGACCGAGGCGCACCGCCACGAGAAGCCGGACCGCGAGGTGTTCCGCGAGATGGGCGCGCTGGGCTTCCTGGGTCCCACGATCGAGGGCTACGGCTGCGCGGGCGTGAGCCACGTCTGCTATGGCCTCATCGCGCGTGAGGTGGAACGCGTCGATTCGGGCTACCGCTCGGGGATGAGCGTCCAGTCCTCGCTCGTGATGCACCCGATCCACGCCTACGGCACCGAAGAGCAGCGCGAGCGGTGGCTGCCGAAGCTCGCGAGCGGCGAGCTCGTCGGCTGCTTCGGCCTCACCGAGCCCGACTACGGCTCCGACATCGGCAACATGGCCTCGCGCGCGCGCAAGGTCGACGGCGGCTGGATCCTCGACGGCGCGAAGATGTGGATCAGCAACGCGCCCATCGCTGACCTCTTCGTGGTGTGGGCGAAGGACCAAGCGGGCGAGATCCGCGGCTTCGTCCTCGAGAAGGGCATGAAGGGCTTGAGCGCGCCGAAGATCGAGGGCAAGTTCAGCCTGCGCACATCGGTCACCGGCGAAGTCGTCATGGCCGGCGTGTTCGCGCCCGACGCGCACCTGCTGCCCCACGTGAAGGGCCTGCGCGGCCCGTTCGGCTGCCTCAACAAGGCGCGCTACGGCATCGCGTGGGGCGCGCTCGGCGCGGCGGAATTTTGCTGGCACGCGGCGCGCCAGTACACGCTGGATCGCAAGGCGTTCGGAAAGCCGCTCGCCGCGACCCAGCTCATCCAGAAGAAGCTCGCCGACATGCAGACCGAGATCGCGCTCGGGCTACAGGGAGCGCTGCGCGTCGGGCGCCTGATGGACGAAGGCCGCGCCACGCCGGAGATGGTCTCCCTCGTGAAGCGCAACTCCTGCGGCAAGGCGCTGGAGATCGCGCGCAACGCCCGCGACATGCATGGCGGCAACGGCGTCGCCGACGAGTTCCACGTGATCCGCCACGTGCTGAACCTCGAGGCGGTGAACACGTACGAAGGCACGCACGACATCCACGCGCTGATCCTCGGCCGCGCGCAGACCGGACTTTCGGCCTTCTAGCGTTCAGCCGCAGGAGTCGGCGCGGGGAGCTGCGGCTTGTCGACGAACAGCGGCTCGACGGTCTTCGCGAGGCGCTCCACCGCCGCGGAAGCCACCACGCGGTGCTTGTTCATGTATTCCTCGTGGTTGCGCTCCACCTGGTCCAGGTCGTACACGTAGTTCACCATCAGCCCGAACGACTGCGCGCGCCCGCGCGGTGTCGCGTCGGCGCCCCAGTCCACGCGCTCGAGGCGCGCGCCGTTGCCGAGGTGGAAGCGCGCCACCGCATCCATCGCATGGCCGCCCGACCATTCGCGGGTGAGGTACCACGCGGCAAGCCCCTCGAGCGGCTCGCGCAATTCCGGCGGCGGGACGGCAGCGGAATCGTCGGCGAGCGCGACGAGCTTCGCGCGCAGCGGCTCGGCCGAGGCGGATTTGTGCAGCGCCTTCTTCGCCCACGCGCGCAGGCCCGGCACCGGCGAGAGCGTGGCGAACACCTTGAGGTTCGGCAGCTCCGCGCGCAGGTCCTCGGCCACCTGCTTGATGAGGAAGTTGCCGAACGACACGCCGCGCAGGCCCGGCTGGCAGCTCGTGATGGAGTAGAACACCGCGCAGCGCGCGCGCCGCGGGTCGCCCACCACGCTTTCCAGCGCGAGGATCGGCGCGACCTCGGAGGGCATCTCGTTCACGAACGCCACCTCGACGAAGATCAGCGGCTCGTCGGGAAGCGCCGGATGGAAGAAGGCGAAGCAGCGCCGGTCGCGCTCGAGGCGGCGCTTGAGGTCCGGGAAGCCGTGGATCTCGTGCACCGCCTCGTAGGCGATGAGCTTCTCGAGGATCGCCGCGGGCGTCTTCCAGTCGATGCGCCGCAGCTCGAGGAAGCCGCGGTTGAACCACGAGGCGAGCAGGTGCGTGAGGTCGTGGTCCACCATCGTGAGCTCGGGATGGCCGCGCGCCTCCTCGAGGAGGTGGCGGCGCAGGTCGAGGAGCGTGGCGGTGCCGCCGGGCGCCATGTTCATGCGCCGGAAGACTTCCTGGCGGGCGGGCTCGGCCACGCGCTCGAGGCTCGCCAGGTTCTCCGGCGAGGGATCGCGGTGGTAGGCCTTCGCCGCGGCAAGCACGAGCTCCCGGTCCGGCGAGAAATCGCGCGCGAGGAGCTGGAAGAAATGCGAGCGCGCCGGCGCATCGAGCCCCTGGTAGAGCGCCACCGCCTGGCGCGCCAGCGCCGCGCCGGAGGCCTCGCCGCGCTCCGAGATCAGCGTGCGCAGCAGGCGCGCGAGCCGGTCCGCGCGGCGCTGCGCGCCGGTGCGCACGATCCCGGAGGCGCCGAGGGAACCGAGGATGCGCTCGATGATCGAGCGGGCTGCCGTCATGGCGCGGCCTTCCGCGGGTCGAAGCGCTCGCGCAGCACGTTCTTTTGCACCTTTCCCATCGTGTTCCTCGGCAACTCGTCGACGAAGTAGACGCGCTTGGGCACCTTGAAGTTCGCGAGCCGCTGCTTCAACGCGGCGATGATCGAGCCTTCGTTGGCCGGCTCCGTCCCCTGTCGCGGCACGACGACCGCGGTCACCGCCTCGCCGAAGTCCGGATGCGGCACGCCGACCACGGCGGACTCCTGCACGCCGGGCAGCTCGTCGATCGCGAGCTCGACCTCCTTGGGATACACGTTGTAGCCGCCGCTGATGATGAGGTCCTTGGAGCGTCCGACGATGGTGAGGTAACGGTCCGCCGAGAGGCTGCCGAGGTCGCCGGTGCGAAAGAATCCTTCAGCGGTGAACTCCTCCGCGCTCTTCTCCGGCATGCGCCAGTAGCCGGCGAAGACGTTGGGGCCGCGCACGATCACGTTGCCGATCGCGCCGGTCGCGCAATCACGACCCGCATCGTCCACCACACGCACCTCGACGCCGGGCAGCGCGGGACCCACCGAGCCCGCGCGGCGCTCGCCTTCGAGCGGGTTGGAGGTGAGCATGCCGGTCTCGGTCATGCCGTAGCGCTCGAGGATCCGCTGGCCGGTGCGGCGCTGGAATTCCTGGTGCGTCTCGGCGAGGAGCGGCGCGCTGCCCGAGGTGAAGAGGCGCATCTTCGCGCAAGCTTCGGGCGTGAGCGCCGGCTCGGCGAGGAGGCGCGTATAGAGCGTCGGCACGCCCATGAACACGGTGGACTGCGCGAAGTCGGCGATCGCGCGCCCGGCATCGAACTTCGCATGGAAGCGCATCGCGCCGCCGTTGAGCAGCACGCAATGCGAGGCGACGAAAAGCCCGTGCACGTGGAAGAGCGGCAGCATGTGCACCAGCACGTCGCCGGGGCGGAATCCCCACGCCCGGTGCAGCACCAGCGCATTGGAGCCGAGGTTGCGGTGGGAGAGCATCGCGCCCTTCGAGCGCCCGGTGGTGCCGGAGGTGTAGAGGATCGCGGCCAGGTCGTCGGGAGCGCGCTCGATCGTCTCGAACCGGTCGGGCATCGCGGCCGCCGCCGGCTGCAGCGTGCCGCCGCCCTGCGTATCGAGCGAGAACACGTTCGCGATGCCGAGGCTCGCCGCGAGCGGCTCGAGCCAGGCCATCGCCGAAGGCTGGCCCACCACCGCGCGCGGCTCCGCGTTCTCGAGGAAGTAGCGCACCTCGGCTTCGCGATACGCATTGTTCAGCGGCAGGTAGGCGAGGCCCGCGCGCAGGCAGCCCAGGTAGAGCAGCAGCGCTTCCGGCGATCTGTCCACCTGCACCGCGATGCGGTCGCCGGGCACGAGGCCCCGCGATGCGAACAAAGCGGCATAGCGCGCCGCCCACGCCTCGGCCTCGCCATAGCTCACGATCTTTCCCGACTCGAGGATCAGGAGCGGCTGGGTGCGGTCGGCGGGGAAGCGCGATTCGAAGAGCGCGTAGAGGTTCTGGTTCATCGGGTCGGTGGTCAGGGGGCGAGGCCGAGCTTCAGCTCCTCGTCGGCCACGCGTGCGGTTCGGTAGTTGTCGAAGGATGGTAGCGCTTCCCGGCTCGATCCGAGGATCGCGGCGACCGCCGCGCCGGGCAGCACCTGGATGTCGGCGCCGTGAACCGCGCGCACGCGCTCGACGGGAGCTGCGAGCGCGACGTACACGCCGCCGCCCGCCTTTCCGAGCACGGTAAGCCCCACGCGCGTGCCGAGGCGCGCGAGCGCCGCGAGGGCGAACGCCATGTCGACCACGAACTGCGACTGCATCGCGCGCTCGTCCTCGAGGCTCGGCGCATGGGTGGCGCAATCGAGCAGCACCTCGAGGCGCTCGGGCCGCGCGCCCGCCGGCCGCAGGCCCAGCTTCCAGGCCGTCTCCGAAAAATGCCACGCGCGCCGCGCATCGAGCGGACGCGGGCCGACGATGCCCACGAGCTGGATCTCGCCCGCATCGTCGCGAGCGATCCCGCGCAGCACGCCGCTCGCCTCCTCGAGGGCGTATCCCTTGGGATACATCCGCTCGACGTCGGGCCGGTAGACGCGCTGCCACTGCGGCGGCTCGATGCCGCCTTTCAGGTTGGCCACCATGCCGTCGTGAGAGCGCGCGCGAGCATGCCAGACGTCGTCGTCGCCGGGCTCGAAGGTCTGGCGCAGCCATGCGGCGAGATCGAGCGCCGGCGTCCATTCGGTATTGAGGATCGAGGCCTTCGCGCGCGCGGCCGGCGACATCGCGGCTTCGGCCATCGCCTGGAAGGCCGCGTCGAGCGGATCCGCGCCGCTCGCCGCCGCGATGACCGCCGGGCCGGACATGCCGAGGCGCGTCTGCGGCGCGAAGAGCCGGCGCCGGCCGAGGAACGCGAGCATGCTCGCGCCGCCGAAGCAGTTGCGTCCGAGGACCACGGCGATCGTCGAGCCGGCGAAGAGCGCATCGAGTCCCGCGCGATAGAGATGGCGGAAGGCGCCCAGTGCGTCGAGCCCTTCGGAGACCTTCGCGCCGGCCGAATCGAGGTACAGGACGAGCGACGCGCGTTCGATGCGCGCCATGCGCAGGAGCGCCGCAAGGCGCTCGGCCTCGCGCACGCCGATCGCACCGCTCGCCGTGCGGTTGTCCACGAACGCGACATGCATCGCCTTGCCGTCCAGGTACCCGCGCGCGAGGGTGACGTTTCCGGCCGGCTGGCCGATCGGCGAGGCCGCGAGCGCTTGCGCGAGGGCATCGCGCAGGTTCGCGGGCGCGCTCACAACGCCTGCGCGAGGATCGCGAACGGATGCCGCGCCTCGCGTCCGCTGCCGTCGGCGATCTGGCGGCGGCAGCTCGTGCCCGAGGCGGCGATCGTCGCCTCGGGTGCCGCGCGCACCGCGGGAAGCAAGGCGAGCTCGCCCATGCGCATCGACACCTCGTAGTGCCCCTTCTCGTGGCCGAAGGCGCCCGCCATGCCGCAGCATCCCGACTCGATCGCGGAAACCTCGCATTGCGGGATCGTGCGCAGCAGCGCGAGCGTCGCATCGAACACGCCGAACGCCTTCTGGTGGCAATGGCCGT
>JAICTR010000343.1 GCA_025936275.1 Burkholderiales bacterium | reverse complement strand
GGCCGCCGTCGCACCGGCGCCCGAGGCCGCCGCGCCCGAGCCCGGGATCGGCTGGGTCCTCACCCCCGCGGTCCCCGCGCATCGCCACTTCCTCGGCCATCGCGGACATGGGCCGCGCGCGGGCCGGTCGCATCGTCCCTTCCGCTGATTGATTGACTCGCATCCGGGCAAAGCCCGGTCGCGCGGCAATCGTTTTATACTTCGGTCCGCGATATGGACCGATTCAAGGAGCTCACGACCTTCGTCGAGGTGGCGCAGCGCGGCAGCCTCTCCGCCGCCGCGCGCGAGGAGGGCATCACGCCCGCGATGGTGGGACGGCGCATCGACCAGCTCGAGGAGCGCCTCGGCGTGAAACTCTTCAAGCGCTCGACGCGCAAGGTGACCCTCACCCCCGAGGGCGCGACCTTCTACGAGGACTGCCATCGCGTGCTCGAGGAGCTGCGCTCCGCCGAGGACGCGCTCACCGTCGGCGCGAAGAGCGCCTCGGGCCGGCTCATCGTGAGCGCGCCCACCGCGTTCGGGCGCAAGCACATCGCGCCGCACCTTCCCGACTTCATCGCCGAGCACCCGAACCTCGCCATCACGCTGCATCTCTCGGAACGCCTGGTCGACCTCAAGAACGAGCGCTTCGACCTCGCGATCCGCATCGCCGACCTGAAGAGCGTCGACCTCATCGCCGCGAAGCTCGCGCGCAACCACCGCGTGGTGTGCGGCTCGCCCGCCTACTTCAAGCGCGCCGGGAGGCCGAAGGCGCTCGCCGACCTCGCGCGCCACAACTGCCTCGTCACCAGCACCGAGGACGGCGTCGCCGACGCGTGGAGCTTCCAGGACAAGGGCCGCGCCGTGGCGATGAAGGTAGGCGGCAACCTCCAGTGCAACGACGGCGAGGTGCTCACGCGCTGGGCGATCGCCGGCGAAGGGCTCGCCTGGCGCAGCGCCTGGGAAGTGAGCGAGGAAGTGAAGCGCGGGCGCCTCGTCACCGTGCTCGACGACTACGCGATGCCCGGGAACAACGTCTACGCGGTCTACGCCGAGCGGCGCCTGCTTCCGGCGAAGGTGAAGTTCTTCATCGAGTTCCTGAGGAAGGCGTTCGGAGATCCGCCGTACTGGGAATGAAGTGGGGACAGGTCACCGTCCGGTCGTGCGGCGCGCGACCGGCCCGTGCCCCGTTCCCATTTCCCCAGGCGCCTTCATCTGAACTGCTTCACCACGTGGTGCTGGCGCCGGCTCACCGGCAGCTTCTCGCCGGTGCCCTTGATCACCACCGCCCAGCCCGACTCGCTCTCCTCCGCGTTGCGCGCGAAGCCCGCCACCGCATGGCGCGCCACCAGGCAATTGCGATGCACGCGCACGAATTCGGCGGCGAACTCCTCCTCGAGGCTCGTGAGGGATTCCTCCACCAGGTACTCGCGCTCCACGGTGCGCACCGTCACGTACTTGAGCTCCGCGCGCAGGTACAGGATCTCGCCCAGCGGCACGAGGTGGATCTTGCCGCGCTCGTGCACCGAGAGATGGCGGCGCGGCTGGTTCGCCGCGGCATCGAGCGCCTCGCGGCTCACCGGCGCGGCGGCGCGCACCTTGTTGAGCGCCCCCAGCAGCCGCTCGAGGCGGATCGGCTTCAGCAGGTAGTCGATGGCGTTCACCTCGAAGGC
Source organism: Burkholderiales bacterium (assembly GCA_025936275.1). Classification (GTDB taxonomy): domain Bacteria; phylum Pseudomonadota; class Gammaproteobacteria; order Burkholderiales; family Usitatibacteraceae; genus Usitatibacter. The sequence continues at coordinate 1,855 of JAICTR010000343.1, read as the reverse complement.
CTTGATGGCATAGCCGTCGAAGGCGGTGGTGAAGATGATCGCGGGGGGCACCGGCATGCCGGCGATGTGCCGCGCCGCCTCCATGCCGTCGATCTCCGGCATGCGGATGTCGAGCAGGACGATGTCGACCTTTTCCCGGTTCAGCACATCGAGCACCTCGCGGCCGTTGCGCGCCTCGTCCACGATGGCGAGCGGGAAGCGCTCGCGGCATTCGTCGAGGAGGTCGCGCAGCCGCTGGCGCGCCGGCGCCTCGTCGTCGGCGATGAGGATGCGCGGCACGTCGTTGCGGGCGAGCGTCATGCGGGCGCCGTGAGGTAGGGCATGCGGATCGTCACTCGATAGCGGCCGCCGTCGAGCTCCGACTTCATGCTCGCCTCGGCGTCGAAATGCAGCTGCAGGCGCTCGCGGATGTTGGCGATGGCGATCTTGTTGCCGGCGGGCGAGCGGCCGGCATCGGGCACCGGGTTCGCGAGCGTCATCACGATCTGCGGGCCGTCGCGGCGCACGTCGATGGTCACCTCGCCGCCCTCCGGGGAGGGCTCGATCCCGTGGTACACCGCGTTCTCCACCAGCGGCTGGAGCATGAGCGGCGGCACCAGCGCGTCGCCCGGCATGCCGTCGATGTGCCACGAGACCCGCAGGCGCTCGCCCAGGCGCAGGCTCTCGATGGCGAGGTACTGGCGCGCGAGCTCCACCTCGTCGGCGATCGGCGCGAGGGTGCGGTTCTCCGACATCAGCACGCGGAAGAGGTCCGCCATGTCCTCGAGCGCGCGCTCGGCGCGCCGCGGCTCCGAGCGGATCAGCGAGATCACGGCGTTGATGCTGTTATAGAGGAAGTGCGGACGGATGCGCGCCTGCAGCGCCTGGATGCGCGCGTCGGCGATCGCCGGGGCGAGGGCGCGGGCGCGCAGGTCGAAGTAGGCGAGGGTCACCGCGGTGGCGAAGAGCACCAGCGTCGCGAGCCGCGGGAAGGAAAGCGTCGCGTAGACCGGGAAGAGCGCCTGGACCGCGTGCCATGCGCCCCACGTGAGCACCAGCTCGAAGATCGCGACCAGCGCGATCGAGCGCGCATAGCCCAGGGCATGGAAGCCGCGGCGGGCGGCGCACAGCGCGAGGAGGCTCACGATCAGCACCGGCTCGCCGAGCGCGGCGAGCTCGAGCAGCTCGAACCCGGCCGAGGAAAGGGTCGAGGCGCGCGCCACGGCGGCGGCGCCGAACAGCAGGTTCACCACCACCAGCGAGCGCAGCATGATGCCCAGGTTGCAGAAGTTGGGCAGCCGGATCGCGCCAGCCGTCTGATTTATACTCGCCACGTTCCCCATTTGGCCATCGCCGCCGCTTCCATGCAACAAGACGAGAAGCCCGCCGGCAAGGCGAGCGCCGCCAAGGCCTGGTCGGGGCGATTCGCCGAGCCGCTCGATTCCCTCACGCAGCGCTTCAACGCCTCGGTCGATTTCGACCGGCGCCTCGCCGAGTTCGACATCCAGGGATCCCTCGCGCACGCGCGCATGCTCGCGCGCTGCGGCATCCTCGCCGCGGGCGACCTGGCCGACATCGAGCGCGGCATGGCATGCATCCTCGAGGAGGTGCGCGGCGGCACCTTCCCCTGGTCGATCGAGCGCGAGGACGTGCACTTCAACATCGAGCACCGCCTCACGGAGCTGGTGGGCGATGCGGGAAAGCGGCTGCACACCGCGCGGTCGCGAAACGACCAGGTCGCGACCGACATCCGGCTGTGGCTGAGGAGCGAGATCGACGGGCTCCGCGCGCTCCTGCGCACGGTGCGCGAGCGCCTCCTGGACCTCGCCGAGCGCCATGCCGCGACGCTCATGCCGGGGTTCACGCACATGCAGGT
>JAICTR010000126.1 GCA_025936275.1 Burkholderiales bacterium | reverse complement strand
GTGCTCGCGGATCGCCGTGCCCCACAACGCCGGCGTATCGAAGTGGCGCTCGAGGCGCAGGAAGAGCGGCCCGGTGCGTTGCTCCCACAACGTCTTCACGACCAGGGCGAGCGCGCTGTTGCCGCTCGCCTCGGCGATCCGCAGGTGGAAGAGCCGGTCCGGCGCGAGCGCGACGCGCCCGTGGTCGCGGGCGGCGGCCATGGCGTCGATGGCGCGATCGATGGCGCGCACCTGCTCCGGCGTGGCGAAGCGCGCCGCGAGCGCCGCGCATTCCGATTCGATCAGTGCGCGCGCGCGCATCAGCTCGAACGGGCCCGAGTCGCCCGGGAGCGCGGCATGGACGTCACGGCGCGAGGCCGCGACGTAGACCCCGGAGCCCACGCGCACCTCGACGTAGCCCTCGACCTCGAGCGCGATCAGCGCCTCGCGCACCGAGGGCCGGCTCACGCGGAGCTGGCGCGCGAGGTCGCGCTCCGGCGGCAGCCGCGCCCCCGCGTCGTACTCGCCGCGCTCGATGAGCTCCGCGATCTGGTCCGCGATGCGGCGATACAGGCGGCGGCTGTCGACGGCTTGCAGGGGCATCTGGTAAATTGGTCAGGCCAATCGGGGCCGAGCTTTTCATACGGCCCGCCCCCCGTCAAGCCGACTCCCGGGAGATCCTCGCCATGGCCGATCGCCTGCAGGGCAAGCGCGCCCTCGTCACCGCCGCCGGCGCCGGCATGGGCCACGCCGCGGTGCTCGCCTTCGTGCGCGAAGGCGCGAGCGTCGTCGCGACCGACGTCGATGCGGACCTCCTGAAGGCGCTCGCGGGACGCCCGGGCATCGAGGCGGCGCGCCTCGACGTGCTCGACGATGCCGCGGTGCACGCCTTCGTCGAGAGGACCGGCGCCGTCGACATCCTCTTCAACTGCGCGGGCTGGGTGCACCAGGGCTCGATCCTCGAGTGCTCGATCGCCGACTGGGACCGCAGCTTCGATCTCAACGTGCGCAGCATGTTCGTGATGTGCAAGGCGATGGTGCCGAAGATGATCGCGAAGGGCGGCGGCGTGATCCTCAACATGTCCTCGGTGCTCGGCGCGGGCAAGGCGGCGCCCAACCGCCTCGCCTACGCGTCGAGCAAGGCCGCGGTGCAGGGCTTCACGCGCGCCCTCGCGCTCGACCACGTGAAGCAGGGCCTGCGCGTGAACTGCGTGTGCCCCGGCACGGTGGATACGCCCTCGCTCGGCGAGCGCATCAAGGCGTTCGCCGATCCGGTGCAGGCGCGCAAGGACTTCGTCGCGCGCCAGCCGATGGGGCGCCTCGCCACAGCCGCGGAGATCGCCGAGACGTTCGTCTACCTCGTCTCCGAGGAATCCTCCTTCATGACCGGACAGGCCGTGTATGTGGACGGCGGGATGAGCCTGTAAGATTCGTCGTTCCCGTTCCCGTCATTCCCGCGAAAGCGGGAATCCACTGGGTCCCCGCTTTCGCGAGGACGACGAATTATCGGAGACCATCGATGCGACTGCTGCGCTACGGTCCCCCCGGCCGCGAGAAGCCGGGCCTCGCCGACAAGGACGGCAACATCCGCGACCTCTCCAAGGTCATCACGCAGATCGACGACGCCATGCTGGCACCGCGCAACCTCGCGCGGCTCGCGCGCGTGAAGCCGGAGACGCTGCCCATCGTGCGCGGCAACCCGCGCCTGGGCGTGCCCTATGCGGGCATCAGCAAGTTCGTCGCGATCGGCTTGAACTACAGCGACCACGCGCGGGAATCGGGGATGCCGATCCCCAAGGAGCCGATCCTCTTCATGAAGGCGACCACGTGCCTCGCCGGCCCCAACGACGACGTGGTGCAGCCGAAGGGCTCGACCAAGCTCGACTACGAGGTGGAGCTCGGCATCGTGATCGGGACCCGGGCGCAGTACGTGCCGGAATCCAGGGCGCTCGACTACGTCGCCGGCTACTGCGTGGTGAACGACGTCTCCGAGCGCGACTTCCAGCTGGAGCGCGGCAGCCAGTGGGACCGGGGCAAGGGTTGCGACACCTTCGGCCCGGTGGGACCGTGGCTGGTGACGACCGACGAGATCACCGATCCGCAGTCGCTCGACATGTGGCTCGACGTGAACGGCGAGAAGCGCCAGCGCGGCAACACCCGAACCATGATCTTCGGCTCCGCGAACCTGGTCTCCTACGTGAGCCAGTTCATGACGCTCCTCCCCGGCGACATCATCACCACCGGCACGCCGCCGGGCGTGGCGATGGGCATGAAGCCCGTGTCGCAGTGGCTGAAGCCGGGCGACGTGGTGACGCTCGGCATCCAGGGCCTGGGCGAGCAGCGGCAGAAGATCGTGGCCTTCGCCAAATGAAGCCGGAAGTCCTGCTGATGGGCCCGATGTACGGGCCGACGATGGAGGCGCTGGAGGCCGCGTTCGCCGTGCACCATGTCTCGAAGGCGGCGGACCGCGATGCGTTCATCGCCTCGCTGGCCGATCGCATCACGGCGGCGGCGAGCACCGCCTTCCGCGGCATGGATGCGGCGACGATGGCGATGCTGCCGAAGCTGAAGATCGTCTCGCACTTCGGCGTCGGCGTGGATTCGGTCGACGTCGCGGCGGCGAGCGCGCGCGGCATCAAGGTGACCAATACGCCGGACGTGCTCACCGACGATGTCGCCGACCTCGCCATCGCGCTCCTGCTCGCCGCCGTGCGCCGCGTTCCCCAGGGCGACCGCTACGTGCGCGACGGCAAATGGGCGGACAAGGTGTTCCCGCTCACCGGCACGATCCAGGGCAAGACGCTGGGCATCGTGGGCCTGGGCCGCATCGGACGCGCGATCGCGAAGCGCGCCGAGGCCTTCAACCTGAAGCTCGCCTACCAGGGACCGCACCGCAAGGCGGATGTCTCGTGGCCGTACCACGCGAACGCGGTGAGCCTCGCGCGCGAATGCGATTTCCTCGTCGCCGCCTGCCCCGGCGGCGAGCCGACGCGCGGGCTCGTGAGCCGCGCGGTGCTCGAGGCGCTGGGCCCCGAGGGCGTGTTCGTGAACATCTCGCGCGGCTCGGTGGTGGACGAGCGCGCGATGATCGAGCTGCTGCGCGAGGGCAAGCTCGGCGGCGCGGGACTCGACGTCTACGACCACGAGCCGCGCATCGATCCGGCGTTCTTCACGCTTGAGAACGTCGTGCTGCAGCCGCACGTCGGCAGCGCCACCCATCCCACCCGCCGCGCCATGGGCCAGCTCGTGGTCGACAACCTCGCCGCCTTCTTCGCGGGCAAGCCGCTCCTCACGCCATATAACTGAAAATCCGGGTCAGACCCCGATTTTCAGCGCTTCATCCACCCCAGCCCCTCGCTCGTCCCCGCCGTCGGGCGGTACTCGCAGCCCACCCAGCCTTCGTAGCCGAGCTGGTCGAGGAGCGCGAAGAGATACGGGTAATTCACCTCGCCCAGGTCCGGCTCGTGGCGCTCCGGTACGCCGGCGATCTGGATGTGCGCGACGTCGTTCACGTAGCGCCGGAGCTTCACCGCGAGGTCGCCCTCGACGATCTGGCAGTGGTAGAGGTCCATCTGCACCTTCAGGTTCGGCTCGGCCGCCTCGCGGCACACGGCGTGGGCCTCGTCCTGGCGATTGAGGAAGAAGCCCGGGATGTCGCGCGTGTTGATGGGCTCGATCACGATGGTGATGCCGAGGGGCCGCGCCTCGCGCGCCGCCCAGGCGAGGTTGCCCACATACACGGCGCGATGCCGTGCACGATCCGCATCCGGCGCGATGAGCCCCGCCATCACGTGCACGCAGCGGTTGCCGAGGACGCGCGCGTATTCGAGCGCCGTTCCCACCGAGCGCCGGAATTCCTCCTCGCGGCCCGGGATCGAGGCGAGGCCGCGCTCGCCGCGCTCCCAGTCGCCCGGCGGCGCGTTGAAAAGCGCCTGCGCGAGGCCGTGCGCATCGAGGAGCGCGCGCAGCTCGCGCGCATCGTGCGCATACGGGAAGAGGAATTCCACGCCGCGGAAGCCGTCGCGCGCCGCGGCGCCGAAGCGCTCGAGGAACGGATGCTCCGTGTACATCATGCTCAGGTTCGCGGCGAATTTCGGCATCACCCTCTCCCGGGCCCTCTCCCAAGGGAGAGGGAGATCCTTACCATCGCGCGCCGAACGCGCGGCGCAACTCCTCGATCGCGTTCTCGTCGAGCGGCGCGACGGCGCGGCCCGGGAGGAGCCATGCGCGCGCCGTCTCCTCCAGCTCCTCGAGGACCGCCATCGCCGCGGCGGGCGTCTCGTGCCACACGTTCGGGCCGAGGCGATCGATCATCACCGCGCGGATCGGGACGCCGCGCCGCGCCGCCGCCTCGATGCGCCCGGCAACGAGATCGGCGACGCGCGGATCGCCCGGGCGATGGTAGGGAATGCGCGGCACATGGCCCACTTTCATCACGAAGTACGGCGTGATCGGCGGCACCAGCTCGTCATCGTTCCACGCGCCGGCGAGCGAGAGCGCGACCGCGTGGGTGGAATGGGTGTGGATCACGCACGCGGCGGACGCATCGGCGGCGTAGATGCGCCGATGCAAGGCGAGCGTCTTGCTCGGCCGGTCGCCGCCGAGATGGCGCCCCTCGGCGTCGATCTTCGCGAGCCGCGCGGGCTCGAGGAAGCCCAGGCAGGCATCGGTCGGCGTGACGAGGAAGCCGTCGTGCAGGCGCGCGCTGATGTTGCCCGCCGTGCCGTGCACGTAGCCACGCGCGAAGAGGCTCGCCCCGACGCCGCAGAGCTCCTCGCGCAGCCGCCGCTCATCCATGCCGCGAGCCGGCGCCGCCCGCCTCGGCGCGCAGGAGCGAGAACGCCTTGGCGAAGAAATCCGGCGCGCCGAAGTTTCCGGATTTGAGCGCGAGGTGCAGCACGCCCTGCGCGATCGGCGAAAAGGCGCTGCACCATGGCACGCCCGGATCGATCTGCGGGCCGATGCGCAGCCGCTCGATGCCGAGCTCGCGCAGCGCCGCCCCCGACGTCTCGCCGCCGGCGACCACCATGCGCCGCACGCCCATCTCCACCAGCCCGCGCGCCACGCGCGCCAGCGCCCGCTCGACGATGTCGCCCGCCTCCTGCACGCCCAGGCGCGACTGCACTTCGCTCACCGCCTCGGGCACGGCGGTGGTGTAGATGAGCACGGGACCTTCGCGCAGGCGCTCGCGCGCCCAGTCGAGCGCCACGCGCACCGGATCGCGCCGTTCCGCGAGCGCCAGCGGATCGAGCGGGAATGCGGCGCCACCGGTGCGCACGAACTCGCTCACCTGGCCGCGCGTCGCCGTGGAGCAGCTTCCGGAGACGATCGCCGCGCCGCCGCTCGCCGGCGGAAGGTGCGAGGCCCGCGGCGTGGGCTCGATGCCGAAGTTCGCGGGCAGCGCGATCGCGACACCGGAGCCCGCGGTGACGAGCGGCATGTCGCGCAGCGCAGGCCCGAGGCGCGCGAGGTCGCCGTCGGAGATCGCATCGACGATCGCGATTCCCACCCGATCGGCGCGCAGGTCCGCGATGCGCCGCGCGATCGCCGAGGGACCCGCGTCCACGACGGTGTAATCGATGAGCCCCACCTTGCGCGAGGTCTGCGCCTGCAGCACGCGCACCAGGTTCGCGTCGGTCATCGGCGTGATCGGATGGTTGCGCATGCCCGATTCGCTGAGCAGCACGTCTCCCACGAAGAGGTAGCCCTTGAAGACCAGGCGCTTGTTCTCGGGGAAGGCCGGACAGGCGATGGTGAAGTCGGTCCCCAACGCGCCCATGAGCGCGTCGGTCACCGGCCCGATGTTGCCGCGCGGGGTGGAATCGAACGTGGAGCAGTACTTGAAGTAGACCTGCTTCGCGCCGGCGTTCCTCAACCACGCGAGCGCGGCGAGCGATTGCGCCACCGCCTCCTTCGCCGCGCAGGTGCGCGACTTGAGCGCCACCACGACGGCATCGACGTCCTCGTCGAGCGGCGCCGCCGGCACGCCGATGGTCTGCACGACGCGCATGCCCCCCCGCACCAGGTTGTTGGCGAGGTCGGTCGCTCCGGTGGAGTCGTCCGCGATGCAGCCTAGGAGCAAGCTCATTTCCCGCCTCCCTCTCCCTTGGGAGCGGGCCGGGGAGAGGGTCGGCGCATGCGTGCATCGTGCAACCGCGCGAATCCCACCATCGCCACCAGCGACCCGGCCAGCGCCATGAACATGTCCCATTGAGTGTCCCAGGGATCGCCCTGCGTGCCGAGGAACTCGTCGGCCCCCTGTCCGAGCGCGAGCGCGGCGGCCCACTCCAGCAGCTCGTAGCACGCGCTCACCGCCATCGCCACGCAGATCGAGAGGAACGCCGCCATGCGCCGTCCCGCGACGAAGCGTCCGCGCAACAGGATCTCGCGCGCCGCGAGCGCCGGAACGAATCCCTGCATGAAGTGGCCGAGTCGGTCGTAGGGATTGCGCGCGAGGTGCAGCCAGTCCTGCAGCCAGCCGCCGAGCGGAACGCGCGCATAGGTGTAGGCCCCGCCGAGGATCAGCACCAGCGCGTGGAGCGCGATGAGGACGTAGAGCAGGTCGCTCAAGGGAAAGCGCCGCCTCGTGGCGGCGAGGATCGGGAACGCGACGAGCACCGGCGCGACTTCCAGCACCCACGTGCCGCGATCGTAGGGCGCGATGCCGGAGACCGCCAGGGCGGCGAGGACCACGATGCCCGCGCCGGCCGCGATGGCGCCGTTCACGTTTGCCGGCGCGAGGCCCGCGCCGTCATTCCTTCACCGCCCCCGTCATTCCCGACACGTAGTGCTCGACGAAGAACGAATACATCACCGCGACCGGCAGGGAGCCGAGGAGCGCGCCCGCCATGAGCGGTCCCCAATGGTAGACGTCGCCTTCGACGAGCTCGGTCACGACCCCGATCGGCACCGTCTTCACTTCCGAGGACGAGACGAACGTGAGCGCGTAGATGAACTCGTTCCAGGAGAGCGTGAAGGCGAAGATGCCGGCGGAGATGAGCCCCGGCACCGCGAGCGGCAGCACGATCTTCAGCAGGATCTGCCAGCGCGTCGCCCCGTCGATCAGGGCGCATTCCTCGAGCTCGAAGGGGATCGAGCGGAAGTAGCCCATCAGCAGCCAGGTGCAGAACGGGATGAGGAACGTCGGATAGGTGAGGATCAGCGCCCAGCGCGTGTCGAAGAGCCCGAGCTTCACCACGATCGCCGCGAGCGGGATGAAGAGGATCGAGGGCGGCACGAGGTACGCGAGGAAGATGCCGAGCCCCACTTGCCGCGAGCCCCGGAAGCGCAGCCGCTCGATCGCGTAGGCCGCGAAGACGCTCGCGAAGAGCGAGGTGAAGGTGGAGACCACCGACACGACCACGGTGTTCCACATCCATTGCGGGTAGTCGGTCTCGAAGATGAGGTGCTTGAAGTGCTCGAGCGTGGGCGCCACCACCCAGAACGGGTTCTGGTCGCGCGAGAGCAGCTCCGCGTTCGGCTTGATGGAGGTCATCAGCATCCAGTAGAACGGGAAGAGCAGCACGAAGAGGAAGATTGCGAGCGGCAGCCAGAGCGTCACGAAGCGCCGCGGGATCGACTCCAGGTAGCCCATTCCCTCGGTGCTCTCG
>JAICTR010000450.1 GCA_025936275.1 Burkholderiales bacterium | reverse complement strand
CTATTCGCCGGAGACGTACAGGCTCGCGCGCGGCGCGATGGCGCCGGGCGGCGCGCTCACGCTGCACGTCGGCTCTCCGTTCGCGCACCCGGATCTAGTGCGCTCAACGATCGCGAGCCTTCGACAGGTCTTCAAGGTGGTGGCGCCCTATTTCGTGCACATTCCGCTCTACGGCTCGATCTGGGGTTTCGCCTGCGCATCGGATTCGCTCGATCCGCGCGGGCTCGCGCCGCAGGACGTGGAGCGCAGGATCCGCGCGCGCGGCGTGGACGAGCTGCAGTACTACAACGGGGAAGTGCACCGCGCGATGTTCGCGCTTCCGAATTACGTGCGGGCCTCGCTGGGCTGAGGCCGCGCGCGCGGGCGGGGAGGAGCTCGATGGCGGGCAGGGTTCGCAAGTCCTCGACGCGCGTCACGCTGGTGCTGATCGGCGTCGCCGCCCTCGCCGGATGCGGGCGCGGCGACGACCAGCGCAGGGACGTCTACCGCTCGCGCGAGGATTGCCTCGCCGACTGGGGCAACACGCCGCAGGACTGCACGCCGGCGAGCGATGCCGCGCACCGCGGCCTCGGCTACTTCTACGGGCCCGCTTACCTCTACCACTCGCGTAGCGGTCCCACGTGGTCGCGCGGCTCGCACGCCATCGGCAGCACCTCCTCGCACACGAGCCGCGGCGGCTTCGGCCGCTCGGGGCGCTCGTTCGGGGGCTAGCGCGTGCAGCGAGAGGAGCGCATCCCGCGCGTCGACTGGCCGGCGAAGGTCGAGGCGCTCGGCTTCGACTTCCACACCATCGACGGCGAGGTGTACTGGGACGAGCGCGCGTGCTACCGCTTCACCGCGGAGGAGATCAACCGGCTGGAGGCGGCCACCGCGGAGCTGCAGGAACGCTGCATCGAGGCGGCGGGACGCGTCGTCGAGCGCGGCGAGTACGAGCGCTTCCGCATTCCCGAGGCGTTCCACGCGCTCATCGAGCGCTCATGGAACGAGGATGACCCGAGCCTCTATGGACGCTTCGACCTTTCATGGGATGGCCACGGCGAGCCGAAGATGCTCGAGTACAACGCCGATACGCCGACCGCGCTCCTCGAGGCGAGCGTCGTGCAATGGTACTGGCTGCAGGACGTCGTTCCGCAGGCCGACCAGTTCAACTCGATCCACGAGAAGCTCATCGCACGCTGGAAGGAGATGCGCGGCGCGCTTCCCGCCGACGGCCGCGTGTACTTCGCCTGCGCCGCGCAATCCGCCGAGGATCGCGGCAATCTCGATTACCTGCGGGACACCGCGACGCAGGCGGGGATCGACGCGCGCCCGATCGACATCGCCGACATCGGCTGGGACGGCGCGCGCTTCGTGGGCCTCGACGATCGCGCCATCGCGGCGCTCTTCAAGCTCTATCCGTGGGAATGGATGGCGCGCGAGGAGTTCGGCGTGCACCTCCTCGAGCGGAAGATGGTCGTCATCGAGCCGGCGTGGAAGATGCTGCTCTCGAACAAGGCGATCCTGCCGGTGCTCTGGGAGATGTTCCCCGGGCATCCCAACCTCCTCGCCGCGAGCTTCGAGCCGGGCCGCTTCGCCACCGACTTCGTGAAGAAGCCGATCTACTCGCGCGAGGGCGCCAACGTCGCGATCACCTCGCAGGGACGCACGCTCGAGCACGGCGGCGAGTACGGCGACGAAGGCTGGATCTGGCAGGCCTACCACGCGCTGCCGCGCTTCGGCGAGAGCTATGCCGTGATCGGCTCGTGGGTGGTGGGCGGCGAGCCCGCGGGCATCGGCATCCGCGAGGACGCCACACCCATCACGCGCGACACGAGCCGCTTCGTGCCGCATTATTTCGTCTGAAAGAGGGGAAGGCCATGGGCAGGGAAGTGTTCGACTCGTTCGCCGGCTTCGACGATTTCCTCGTGTACCTCGCGGTCTCGCTCGCGTTCGTGGCGCTCTTCGTCGCGATCTACATCCGCCTCACGCCTTATCGCGAGCTCGCGCTGATCCGCGAGGGCAACATGGCGGCTTCCTTCAGCCTCTCGGGTTCGCTCCTCGGCTTCATCGTGCCGCTCGCGGCGACGGTGCGCTACAGCGTGGGCCTCGCCGACATGGCGATCTGGGCCGCGCTCGCCCTGGTGGTGCAGCTCTGCGCTTTCGTCGCCGTGAAGCTCCTGGTGCCGAACCTCGCGCACGACATCCAGGCGGGGCGCACGGCGCAGGGGTTCTTCCTCGGCTCCGTATCCCTCGGCGTGGGCCTCCTCAACGCCGCGTGCATGAGCTATTGAGCTAAAGCGAGGAGCCACAGATGGACACGGATGAACACGGATGATCGGGACAGAAGTTGGCGCGCCGCAAGGTCGATGCAGTGATTCCCTTGCACGGCCATCTGTGTTCATCCGTG
>JAICTR010000157.1 GCA_025936275.1 Burkholderiales bacterium | reverse complement strand
GACAGCGCTGCAGCAGCTCGTGGAACGCCTGCAGCCTGTGCGGGATGCCTTTGGTGTAGTCGAGCCGGTCGATCCCCAGCACGAGCGTGCGGTGCGGCAACAGCCGGTGCAGCTCGGCGGCCTTGCGCGTGACCTCGGTGGAGGCCGCCTGGCGCACGATGGTGTCGACGTCGATGCTGATGGGGAAGGCGCCGACGCGCACGCGCCGCTCGTGGCGCGTGCCGGGGAGCAGCGCGTCCACGCAGGCGAGGAAGTTGCGCCGGTCGCGCGCGGTCTGGAAGCCCACGAGGTCGTACTGCAGCAGCGCCTCGAGGAGGGGCTTCCTCCACGGAAGCTTCATGAAGATGTCGGGCGCGGGAAACGGGATGTGCAGGAAGAAGCCGAGGCGCGCCTCGGTGCCGAGCGCGCGCATCTCCGCGCCGACGTTCATCAAATGGTAATCGTGCACCCAGACGAAGTCGCCGCGGTGGCTGCGCGAGGCGACAGCCCGCGCGTACTTCTCGCTCACGCGCTGGTAGGTGCGCCAGTACGCGGGATCGAAATTGCAGAATGTGGGCAGGTCGTGGAAGAGCGGCCAGATCACCTCGTTCGCGAAGCCCAGATAGAACTCGCGGACCTCGTCCTCGTCGAGCGGCACGGCGACCAGCCGATAGCCCGCGTCGGACCCGGCCGCGCTCAACGCCGAGGAGAACTCGCGCACGCCGCCGGGAGCACCGGGCCAGCCGATCCACGTGCCGCCGCGATCGCGCAGCACCGGCATCAGTGCGCTGATGAGCCCGCCGCTGCCCGGCTCCGCGATCCAGCCGCCCTCGGGCGCGCGGCGGAAGGCGAATGGCAGTCGGTTCGAGACGACGATGAGCCGCGAGCGCGAGCCTTGCGCGCCGCGCCCGCTCAACGCGGCGCTCCGCTCTCGCACCAGCGCTCGAGGAAGGCGACGAGCTCGCGAGGCGGCGCGATCCAGAGCTGGGCACGCGTGTCGCGCGGCTCGGGGCGGACCAGCACGCCGAGGCCGCGCTCGCGGATCGCGCCGAACGCGTCCTCGTCGGTGAGGTCGTCGCCGAGGTAGGCGCACGCGGCATCGGGCCCGCACGAGGCGAGGATCTCGCGCACCGCGTCGCCCTTGTCGCGACCGCGCGCGCGCAGCTCCACGCCGCCGTCGAACTCGAGGAGCGCCAGCTCGTCCATCGCGAGGCCGCGCCACGCCTGCGCGAGGAGCTCGCGCACGCGCTCCGCCGCGCCCGGCTGCATGCCGCGCCAGTGCACCGCGACGCTCGCCACCTTGCGCTCGATGCGCGCGCCGTGCATCGCCAGGCAGCGTGCCGGCGCCTCGGCGAGCTGCAGCTGGCGCTGCGCGCCGCGCGGCGGCTCGTAGCCCAGGCGATCGCCGCCGACGGTGAAGTGCTCCCAGCCGTGGGAGGCCCACGCCTCGTCGTGCGGAATGCGCGCGAGCGGGCCGCGCAGGTCGGCGAGGCGCCGGCCGCTCACGATGACGATGCGCGTCGCGCAGCGCCGGCTCAGGTCACGCAGCAGTTGCGCGACGCGCGGATACGGCTCGGCACGCTCCGGCCGCTTGTGGAATGGCGCGAGCGTGCCGTCGTAGTCGAGCAGCAGCACGCGCTCGCGCGCGTGCCCCACCCGCTGGAAGAAACGATCGATGTCGAGCTGCGGGTCCAGCGCCTGCATTGTTCTCCTGCCCTTCCGCTGCGAGCCCTCATTATGCCCGCCGCGAAGGGAGGTTCGGCGCGGAATTTCGCCCCGGCGTGCCTAGCGCGGCATGAGCAGGAAGGCGCGCGGCTGGCCTTGCGGGTCGAACCCGGTGCCGACGATCCAGCCGCGCTGGTTCACGCCGGTGGGCTCCATGTGGTGCCAGCCTTTCGCGACAACATCGGGGAGCTTGTCCAGGCGGGTCACGTCCGAGCCCGCGACGACGTAGCCGAACACGCCCTCCCCGCTCGAGACGACGAGGCCGCGATCGTTGATGTCGACCGCCCCCGATAGCGAAGGGCCGGCGAGCCATTGCAGCGTGCCGTCGTAGATGAACGCGGACAGGTTGTGCTGCGGGTTGCTCGCCATGCCGACGATCTCGCCGCGGTCGTTGATGGCGTTCGCGACGCTGAATACGTCGGCGAGCGCACCCAGGTCGCGCAGCGTTCCGTCGCGCAGCAGCGCGAAGGCATGGCCTTGGGCGCTGCCCACGATCTCGCCGCGCGCGTTCACGCCGTTCGCCACACTGCCCGCGCCGGTGCCGAGGTCGCGAAACACGCCCTGCTGGTAGGCGAACGCGCGCTGCTCGCCGCCCGCCTGGTACGCGCCGACGACGAGGCCGGCGTCGTTGATCGCGTTGATGTCGCCGGTCACGCCGAGCGCGGTCATCTGGCCGCCTTCCCACACCACCAGCCCGCCGCCCGCGGCGCGGCCCGCGGCGGCGCCGCTGTCGTTCACCGCCAGCGCACAGCTGTCGCCGGCCTCGTCTCCGGCGAGGTCGACCATGGTCCCGGCACGATAAAGGAACGCATGCACGGCGCCCGAGGCGGTGTTGGCGCAGCCGGCCACGTAGCCGCTGTCGCTCACCGCCGCACCGAAGCTGCCGTCGCCGCCGAGCGTTCCCAGGTCGACCAGGGTCCAGCGCGGCGACGGCGGCGCGGCACCCGCGCAGGCAGCGGCGAGGAGAAGGACGAGGCCGAGGGTCCAACGGGTGCTGCGGCGGTACGGGTTCATTCGCGGCTCCAGGACGTAGCAGGCTTGCGACTTCCTTTGTAGGGCCGCGTCGTTGCGCTTCTCGTCCCGGCGACCGTTCCAGATGGACCACGCCGCCGCCGCGGAGGCTCGCCCTTCGCCGAATGCGAACGCCTGGTTGCCGCAATACCAATTCCCGCGGGCCGCACGCGATGCTCAGATGCGCATCCAACGACGCAGGATGTAAAAGCCCAGGAGATTTCCGATGGCTCGACGCAAGATCCTCGTGTTCGGCGCTTCCTACGGCGCGCTGCTTGGCGCGAAGCTCGCGCTCGCGGGACATTCGGTGACGCTTACCTGCCGCGCGCGCAACGCCGCGCTCATCGAGGAACGCGGCGTCGTCGTGCGCCTGCCGGTGAAAGGCCGCGATCGGCCGGTGGAGCTGCGCTCGCGCAGCCTCGCGGGGCACGTGGGCGCGACCACGCCCGAGCATGCGGATCCGTGCGCCTACGACCTCGTCGTGCTCGCGATGCAGGAGCCGCAGTACGGCTCGCCCGGCGTGCGCGAGCTGCTCGATCGCGCCGCGCGCTCGCGCGTGCCGTGCATGTCGATCATGAACATGCCACCGCCGCCGTATCTCTCGCGCGTGGGCGTCACCGACGCCGGCGAATGCGCCGAAAGCTACACCGATGCCTCGATCTGGGAAGGCTTCGATCCGTCGCTGATGACGCTCTGCAGCCCCGACCCGCAGGCGTTCCGCCCGCCCGAGGAAGACGGCAACGTGCTGCAGGTGCGGCTCGCCACGAACTTCAAGGTCGCGCGCTTCGCGTCCGATGCGCACACCGCATTGCTGCGGGAGCTCGCCGAGGGCATCGAGCGCGCGCGCCTCGAGGTCGATGGCGAGGAAATCGACCTTCCCGTGAAGCTCAAGGTGCACGATTCGGCCTTCGTGCCGCTCGCCAAGTGGGCGATGCTGATGGCGGGCAACTATCGCTGCGTGCTCGACCACGGCGTGCGCTCGATCCGGGACGCGGTGCACGGCGAGATCGAGGCGGCGCGCGCGGTGTACGAATGGGTGGTGGGGCTCTGCGTCGCGATGGGGGCGAGCCCCGCCGACATGGTGCCGTTCGAGAAATACGCGCTCGCCGCCCAGTCGCTGGGCAGTCCTTCCTCGGCCGCTCGCGCGCTCGCCGCGGGCGCACCGAACATCGAGCGCGTCGATCGCCTGGTGCAGTCGATGGGCGCGCGCAAGGGCATGCGTCACGCCAGCGTCGACGAGACCGTCGCGCGCGTCGATGCCTGGCTGGTGAGGAACCGCCTCAAGGGCTGAAGCAGGAAGCGCCGGATTCGGCTAGGCTCGGAGGAAGCTCGCACCGATCCTTCGATTCCTTGTCGCGCATCGACGCCCGCACCGCGACGCTCCTCGCGGTGCCTCCGCTGCTGTGGGCCGGCAACGCCGTGGTGGGCGCGCTGGTGGTTCCCGCCATCCCGCCGCTCGCGCTCAATGCCGTGCGCTGGACGCTCGCGCTGCTCATCGTGCTGGCGATCGGCTGGCGCGTCCTGGCGCGGCCGCGGGCGCTGCTCGAGCGCTGGCGCTACTTCGCGCTGGTGGGTTTGATCGGCATCGGCTCGTACAACGGCTTCCAGTACTACGCGCTGCGAACCTCCTCGCCCGTCAACGTGACGCTGATCGCCGCGGCGGCGCCGGTGTGGATGGTGCTGGTCGGCCTCATCGGCTATCGCGTGCGCCCGACGTGGCGCCAGGCCGTCGGCTCGTTGCTCTCCTTCGTGGGCGTGATCGCGGTGCTCTCGCGCGGCAGCATGGCGACGCTGGTCGCGATGCACTTCGTCGCCGGCGACCTCTTCATGCTGCCCGCGGGCCTCGCATGGGCGATCTACAGCTGGATGCTCGCGCGGCCGCCGGCATCGATGCGCGGCGAGCGCCGGCCCGCGTGGAACTGGGCGGAGCTCCTCGCGGCGCAGCTCCTCTTCGGCGCGGCGTGGGCGATCGCGGGAGCGCTGGTGGAATTCGCGTTCCACCCGCACTACGGGCCGTTCACGCCGAAGCTCGGCGCGGCGCTCGCCTTCGTCGCCCTCGGACCGGCGGTGATCGCGTACTGGGCGTGGGGCGCCGGCGTCGCGCGCGTGGGCCCCACCGTCGCGGCGCTTTTCTCCAACCTCACGCCGCTCTTCGCGGCGCTCCTCGTGCTCGTGCTCCTCGGGGAGGCGCCGCACTGGTACCACGCGCTCGCCTTCGCGCTCATCGCCGGCGGCATCGTCGCCTCCGCGTGGCGCTAATCCGCGGCTGGTATCCTTCGATCGACTTCATCCGAGACATCACCATGCCCGACCTCCTGCACGAACGCCGCGGCGACATCGCCTGGATCACCTTCAACCGCCCCGAGGCGCGCAACGCCCTCACCTTCGCGATGTACGAGGAGCTGGCGTCGATCTGCGAGCAGGCGAACGGCGACGAGTCGCTGCGCGTGATGGTGCTGCGCGGCGCGGGCGAGAAGGCCTTCGCCTCGGGCACCGACATCAACCAGTTCCGCGCCTTCAAGACGCCGCAGGATTCGCTCGACTACGAGGCGCGCATCGACCGCATCCTGACCGCGCTCGAGCAGTGCCGCGTGCCGACGATCGCCGCGATCTCCGGCGCGTGCACCGGGGGCGGCGCCGCGATCGCCGCGTGCTGCGACCTGCGCATCGCCGCGCGCAACGTGCGCATCGGCTTTCCCATCGCGCGAACGCTCGGCAACTGCCTCTCGAGCGCGAGCCTCTCGCGGCTTTCCGCCCTGGTCGGTCCCGCGCGCACCAAGGACCTCATCTTCACCGCGCGGCTGGTGGAAGCGGACGAAGCGTTGCGCGTGGGACTCGTGGGCGAGCTGGTGGAGGATGCGGCGGCGCTCGAGCGCCGAGCCGGGGAGCTCGCGAAGCTCGTGGCGGGCCATGCGCCGCTCACGCTCCGCGCGACCAAGGAAGGATTGCGCCGCCTGCAGAATCGCCTCTCGCGCGAGGAGGCCGAGGACCTGATCCTCATGTGCTACATGAGCGGCGACTTCCGCGAGGGGATGGACGCGTTCCTCAACAAGCGCCCGCCGCAGTGGAAGGGAAAGTGAGAAGCTAGGACTCGGCCGCGCCCTGCCACATCATCTCGTAGCCCAGCTCGCGGCTCTCGCTGCACATCTTCGCGAGCGCGCAGAACTTGTCGCGGAACGCCCGGTCGGCGTGCGAGCGCTCGTGCTCCTCGAACGAGCGCCAGTAGGTGACGATCGCGACGTGCGCTTCGGCCGGGTCGGCGCCGCCGAGAGAGCCTTCCTCCGACGCGAAGCCCGAGAAGCGGAACACCTGCCCGCCGAGGAAGCCGCCCTTGTCCCCGCCGTAGGTGGCCTTCACGACGTTGCACATCTCGCCGATCGCGAGCTCCACGTCGTCGACCGTGACGCCGGACTTGAGCGTCACCATGTTGAAAAGCATCTTCGCGCCGAACGGTACCGAAAGCGTGCCGAACATAGGATCCTCCCATCGAGCCGCCCGATAGCTTAGCGGTTCAGATGCCGGCATACCACTCGTAGCCCTGATCCTCCCAGTATCCCCCGCGGCCGCCGCGGAGGCGCGAGAAATCCTCCACCAGCTCGATCGCCATCAAATACTTCGCCATCTTGTAGCCCAGCTGGCGCTCGACCCGCAGGCGCAGCGGCGCTCCGTTCGGGATCGGCAGCGGTGCTCCGTTGAGCGCGTAGGCGAGGATCGTCTGCGGATGGTGCGCATCCTCCATGTCGATGCTCTCGTAGTACTTGCTCCGCGGCGTGCCTTCCATC
This sequence comes from Burkholderiales bacterium, assembly GCA_025936275.1. Lineage (GTDB taxonomy): Bacteria > Pseudomonadota > Gammaproteobacteria > Burkholderiales > Usitatibacteraceae > Usitatibacter. Next base: position 454 of record JAICTR010000157.1, on the reverse strand, counting down.
GGATCGGCGCAATGGAAGACCACGTAGCGCGCGTTCGCGTGCGGACGGGCAAGCGCGAGCACCTGCGAGAGCGGGACGCCGGTCCACTTGCCGATGGCGCTCCAGCCCTCGACGCAATCGTGGCGCGTGATCTGCGTGCGCGAGGGCATCGCGCGCAGCTCGGCGAGACTCAATGCCAGGGGATTCTCGACGAGCCCGCCGACCTGCAATCGCCAATCCGCGAAATCGCCCTGCGCGAGGCGGATGTAGCCCTCGTCCTGGGGAAGCGCGGTGCCGTTGCTGCGGAAGCGCGGGGAGAGATCCGCCTCGGTGTATTCCTTCGCCATCGCGCGGCGGGACGTCACGAGGCGCTGCACGCGATACGTGAGGTCCTCGGCGCCCTCGAGGATCGGCGGAAACCACGTCGTGCGCGAAAGCCGATCGCAGCCGGCGAGGAGCAGCGACGCGCATGCCG
>JAICTR010000085.1 GCA_025936275.1 Burkholderiales bacterium | reverse complement strand
GCAGCGGCTGCGCGCGCTGCTGCCCGGCGTGTTCATCGTCGCCGGCGGCGCCAACGTCGAGGGCAGCATGGGTGCGCAGGCGCTGCGCGAGTTCGGCGCGCTCGATGCCATCGTCTCCGGCGAGGGCGACGTCGCGTTTCCGGAGCTGGTCGAGCGCGTGCTCGCGGGGCGCGCCGTCGATAGCATCCCGGGCGTGCTCACGCGGCGCGCGGCGCGCGCGGGCCTCGCGCCGGTACGCTCGGTGCCGGTCGAGGACCTCGATGCGCTGCCCGATCCCGACTACGACGATTACTTCGTGCAATACGAGCAGGCGCTCGCGCGCCTCGACCGTCCCTTCGTGCCGCACCTGCTCTTCGAAAGCTCGCGCGGCTGCTGGTGGGGCGAGGTCTCGCACTGCTCCTTTTGCGGGCTGAACGGCCAGACGATGCGCTTCCGCTCCAAGGGCGCGGCGCGCGCGCTGGACGAGCTCGAGCGCCTCGCGCGCCGCCACCCCGGCGCGCCGGTCGCCGTTGTGGACAACATCATCGACAACCGCTACTTCGACGACTTCGTGCCGATGCTCGCCGCGCGGGGCCTCGGCCTGGAGCTCTTCTACGAGGTGAAGGCGAACCTGCGCCGCGCGCACGTGAGGAAGCTGCGCGCCGCCGGCATCAGCACCATCCAGCCGGGCATCGAGAGCCTCGACAGCGACACGCTGCGCCTCATGGGCAAGGGCGTGAAGGCGCTCAACAACGTGCAGCTGCTCAAGCTCTGCGCCGAGGAGGGCGTGGACCCGCGCTGGAACGTGCTGTGGGGCTTCCCGGGGGAAAAGCCGGAGGGGCTCGCGGCATCGGCGCGCCTCGCCGCGCACCTGTCGCACCTGCCGCCGCCGGTGGGCGGCTCGCCGATCCGGCTCGACCGCTTCAGCCCCAACTACGAGCAGGCGGCGCAGCGCGGCTTCGCCGACGTGCGGCCGAGCGCGGCCTACGGGCTGATCTATCCCTTCGGCGACGAATCGCTGCGGCGCCTCGCCTATTACTTCGACTTCGGCTATGCGCAGCCGTACGACGTGCAGGCCGCCGCGCGCCCGCTGGAGGAAGCGATCGAGCGCTGGAATGCCGAGCACGCGGCCGGCGCGTGCCTCTTCGCGAGCGACCTCGACGGCGTGCTGCTGGTGTGGGACCTGCGCCCCGGCGCGACGCGCACGCTGCGCGCCTTCACCGGCACCGAGCGCGAGCTGCTGATGGCTTGCGCGGAGATCGCGGGCGAGCAGGTGCTGGTGGGCGAGGGCGATGCCGCACCCGGCCGGCGCGCGGCACTCGAGGCGCTCGAGAGCCAGGGCCTGGTCGTGCGCGAGGGCCGCTCCTGGCTCGCGCTGCCGCTCGCCCTCGGCCGCTGGGCCCCCAACGCCCGGTCGCTGCGCTGCTTCGTCGCCGCCGCGGCGCGGCTCGGCACGCGCGAAGGCGAAGGCGGCGACGTGCTGATCGCGGTGGACGAGGCGCGCGCGATGCGTCCCAGCTCCGCGCCGCAGGCGGCCGATCCGCTGCGCCTTTCGCCCGGCCATTTCTCCTAGGAGGGCCGCGGCATGCTGCGCGTGCACCTCGAGGCGCTCTCGCACATCGACTGGAATCGCATGCGCCTCTCGTTCTCCGGCATCCCGCAGGAGCACGCATGGACGTGATCGCCGAACGCCCGCGCCTCCTCGAGTGCATCGAGGCCGCGTTCACGCCGCACGAGTGGCATGCGTCGGGGACGCCGGCCGCGGCGCCGGACGCCGAAGCGCAGCGGCTCCTCGAGCGGTGGGAGCAGACGATGGCGCGGCACGGCGGCCCGGAGGCCTTCGAGCGGCGCCTCGCCGCACGCGGCCTCGATCGCGCCGCCGCGCTGCGCTGGCTCGCGCCGCGCGCCGCGCGCCCGGCCGGGCCGCTGCCGCCCTGGGCGCTCGCGCTGCTCGCGCTGGAGGAACCGCGCCGCTGGCCCGCGGCGCCGCCGGGGTTGGCCGCGTGGACCGAAGAGGAGCGCGCGGCCTACGAGCTCGACAGCGCACGCATCCCCGTCTTCCCCGGCTGGCTGCACCCGTTCGTCGGCCTCGCGCTCGCGCGCATCGCGCCGGCGACGCAAGCGGTGCTGGCGACCGAGGGCCTCGCGAGCCTGGCGCGTGCCGTGCTGGTGCGCCTGTCGCACCTCGCGAGCCGAGCGCTCGCCGCGGAGATCGCGAAGCGCGCGCGCGACGATGCGCCGGCCCCCGGGGAAATCCTCGACTGGCTCACGCGCCATCCGGCGCTCGCCCGCCTGCTCGCCGAATCCACGCTCGCGTGCGCGCACGCCTTCGCCGAGATGCTCGCGCATGCGCGCGCGGATGCGGGCGAGATATCGCGCGTCTTCGACGCGGGCCGCGATGCGGGCCCGGTGACTTCGATCGTCGCGTGGCGCTCCGATGCGCACCGCGGCGGGCGCAGCGCCGCGTTCGTGCGCTTCGCCTCGGGGCTCGAGCTGGTGTACAAGCCGCGCTCGCACGACATCGACCTCGCTTTCGCGCGCTTCGCCGCGGAAGCGGCGCGCGCGGGGGCGCCGGCGCTTCGGCTGCCGCGCTCGCTCGCGCGCGGCGACCACGGCTGGTCGGAGCGCCTGCGCCCCGCCGATTGCGCCGATCGCGCCGCGGTGGTGCGCTATCGCGAGCGGCAGGGATGCGTCGCCGCGCTCGCGTACTTCCTGTGCGGCATGGATTTCCATTACGAGAACTTCATCTCTTGCGGCGAGTGGCCGGTGCCGATCGACCTCGAGGGTTTGCTCTCCGCCGCGCGCCACCTCGCGGAGCCGGAAGCGCGCGGCTTGCCGCGCCACCTCGCGGCGGCCGGCATGGCGAGCGTGCTCGCGACCAGCATGGGGACCTACTGGCGCATCGGCCAGGACGACCGCGCGCTTTTCACCGCGAGCGGCATCGCGGGCTGCGGCGAGCGCCTGTGGCCGCAGAAGGTGCCCGAGTGGCAAGGCAGCGCCGCGGCGCCGCGACTCGCGTGGCGCGCGCGCCGCTACGAGTACCGCGACAACCTGCCGCGGCTCGCCGGCGAGCGGATCGCCCTCGATGCCGCCGGGATCGACGACGTGGTGCGCGGGTTCCGCGCCGCCTATCGCGCGGTGCTCTCGTGCCGCGCGACGCTGCACGAGGCGCTGGCGGCCTTCGACGGCTGCGCCACACGCGTGATCCTGCGCGATACCTCGGAATACGCGTCGCTGCTCTTCTGGAGCCTCGCGCCGGCGCACGTCGCTTCGGGGCGCGCCTACGCGATCGCGATGGAGGCGCTCTCCGGCGAGGCCATGCAGTACCAGCTCGCCGAGGCCGACGTGCTTGCCGAAGACCTCGCCTGCTGCCTCGCCCAGGACGTCCCGCTCTGGCGTTCCGATCCACGGTCGTGCACGCTCCTCGCGCCCAGCGGCCGGCGGCTCGGGCCGGTGGTGCCGGAAGCGCCCCTCGAGCAGGCCCGGTCGCGCATCGACACGGCATGCGACGAGGACCTCGCCTACCAATCCGAGGTCTTGCGCGCCTCGCTTCTCGCCGCGGTCGTCTCCGCGCCGGAAGCGGCCTCGCTCGCGCAGCCGGTGGCCGAGCCGGACTGGGGCCTGCTCACCGGATGGGCGATGGGCGGCGCGCCGGCGCGACCGGCGGCACCGAAAGGCACCGAAGAGCTCGCGCGCGAGGCGCTCGCGTTCGCGCGGCGCATCGGCGATGCGCTCGCCGAGCTCGCGCTGCGGCTGCCGGACGGCGCCGCGTGGCTGGGCGTGACGCGCGTCGCGGGCAACGCGACGCAGATGGCGCCCATCGTCGCGTTCCCCTGGACCGCGGCCGGCGCGGCGGGCACGGCGGTGCTCTTCGCGAACCTCTTCCACGCGTTCGGCGATGCGCGTTACGCCGAGCTCGCCCGCGCGGCGCTCGCGCTTTGCGAACGGACCTGCGGCGCGGTCGAGGCCGCCGGCTGGTGGCATCGCGTGCCGGCCTCCGCATATACCGGCGTGGCGTTCCCCGTCTACGCGCAGGCCGAATGCGCGCGGCTCCTCGGCGACGAAGCGCGCGCCGACGCGGCCCTGGACCTCGCGTTGCGGCTCGATCCGGCGCGCCTTGCCGCGCAGGACAATCCCGACTGGCTGGCGGGCGTGGCCGGCGCCGCGGCGGCGCTCGCGCACATCGGCACGCTGCGTCCGCATCCCGGCCTCACCGAGCGAGCGAACGCCTGCCTCGACGCGATCGCGCGCGCGGAGCTCGAAGAGGGCGGATTCCGCGTGCCCGGCTTCGAGCGCCCGCTCCTCGGCATGGCGCACGGCGCGGCAGGCATCGCGGCCGCGTGCGCGCGGGTGCACGCGATCGGCGCAGATGGGCGCGCGCTCGAGATGGCGCGCCGCGCGCTCGCCTTCGAGCGCGACCGCTTCGATGCCGATGCACGCGACTGGCCCGACCTGCGCCGCGACGGGCCGGCCGCGCGCTTCATGTCGGGGTGGTGCGCGGGTCCCGCGGGCGCGGGGCTCGCACGATTGCTGGTGCGCGAGCTCCTGCCCTGCGACACCGAGATCGAGCAGGCGATCGCCAACACCCGGGAGCGCATGGGGATCGATCGCCACCACGCGTGCTGCGGCGAGGCCGGGCGCATGCTCTTCCTCGCCGACGCGGCCGCACGCCTCGGCCGTCCCGAGCTGCGCCGCGAGGCGCTCGCGGCCGGGTGCGCGCTCGCCGGTTTCCAGCGCGAGACCGGCTTCCTGCGCTTCCAGGAGCTCAACGATCGGCCGTGGACACCGGGCCTGCTCGATGGCGCCGCGGGCATCGCGCTCGCGCTCGTCGCCTGCGCCGTGCCGGGCGCTTCGAACCCGCTCGCGCTGGGCCGCATCGGGGGCGAAGGAGGCGGCGCATGAACGCGCAGGTCGCGGCGCAACGCTGGACGCCGAGCGAACCCATGGCGCAGGTCGAGCTGCTCGACGCGCCCGAATGCGCCCATGCGCTGCAGGCGGTGGATGCGTTGCGCGAGCGCTGGACGCGGCGCAATGCCGCGTTCCCGTTCTTCACGCTCGGCGCCGCGAGCTACATCGATGCGGCCCTATCGCGCCACGGATATCGCGAGCGCGCGCGAAGCGACAACCCGCTCCTCGCGGCGCATTTCGGCTGGCTGCTCGAGCGGGTGCGCGCGAAGCTCGCCGCGCTCCTCGGCGCGCCGGTCGAATGGCAGCCTCATGCCGCGCTGCCGGGCTTCCACATCTACCTCGCGCACAAGATCTTCGAGCAGCCGATCGCCTCGGTGCACTGCGACAGCCAGTACGAGCTCATCGACTGGAGCGGCTGCGGCGCGCCGGACTTCGGCGAGGTGGCGTCCTTCACGCTCGCGCTCGCGCTGCCGCGCAAGGGCGGCGGCCTCAACGTGTTCGACCTGCATCGCGCCCAGGCGCAGGGCCTCGACAACGCCGCGTTCGCGCGCCGTGTACGCGAATCGGCGATGACCTACCACCCGTACCGCGTGGGCGCGATGGTGCTGCATTCGGGCCACCAGATGCACCAGGCGGCGCCGGGCCGCGACATCCTGCCCGACGAGCGACGCATCACGCTGCAGGGCCACTGCCTGCGCGCCGGCGATCGCTGGTACGCCTATTGGTGACGCGAGCGCCATGCTGAAGCTCACGGTCCTCGACGCCTTCAACTCGCTGCCCTTCCACGGGCTCACCTACCCGAGCCTGCAGCCGCTGCTCTTCAGCGCCGGCAACGCCGCCGTCACCGCGGTCGGCGCCACCGAGGAGGGCGAAGCGGCCGGCCTCGCGCTGGCGCTGCGCCTGCCGCAGAAGGGCTTCACGCGCCTCGCCTCGCTCTTCGTGCGCGAGGGCTCGCGCCGCCGCGGCATCGCGACGCGCCTCCTCGCCGCGCTCGAGGACGAGCTGCGCCGCGAAGGCGTCGAGCGCCTGGAGGCGAGCTACCAGACCGGGCGCACGACCTCGGAGGCGGCGCCGCGGCTCCTCGCGCGGCTCGGCTGGCCCGAAGCCCGGCCCGATCGCCTCGTCTGCCGCTGCGACCGGCGCATGCTCGATTCGCCGTGGCTCGCGCGCGACTATTCGCTCCCGCGCGACTCGAGCATCGTGCCGTGGACCGAGGTGCGGGCGGCGGAGATCGAGGCGCTGCGCGAGAGCCAGCATTCGGACCCGTGGATCCCCGATTCGCTGCGGCCCTGGGAATACCGCGACATCGCATTCAACAGCGTCGCGATGCGCCACAAGGGCGCGCTCGCCGGCTGGGTGCTCACGCAGCGCTTCGATTCCTCGACGCTCGTCTACAGCAACAGCTACATGCATCCCACGCTGCAGCGCACCGCGCGCATCCTCGCGCTCTATGTGCGGGCGATCCGCGCGCAGGCGGCCGATCCCACGCTGCCGAACGCCGTATGGGTGGTGCCGTTCGTGCATCCGACCATGGTGCGCTTCGTGCGCAGCACGCTCGCGCCCCACATGAACCGCGTCGAGGAGCTGCACGTGAGCATCAAGCCGCTCGCGGCGACGACCGTGGGCGCGCCGGCATGAGCGGCGGCGAGGCACGGCGCGTGGCGGCGGGCGAAGTGCGCGACCCGCACGCGCTCGCCGCGGCACGCGAGCCCGTGGTGCTCGAGGGCTTTCTCGCCGGCACGCCGCTCGCCGCGGTCTCGAGCGCCACGGCCGCGCGCGCGATGCTGGGCGACACCGCGCTCGAGCTGCGCGAGGAATTCGTCGCCTGGTCGCTGCGCCATGGGGGCGCCCCCGATGCGCGGCCCGCTCGCGCGAGCTCGCTCGGGGCCTACCTCGACCTCCTCCAGGCCGAGCCCGCGACGCCCTGGATGTGCACGGAGTTTGCGACGCCGCCCGCGCTCGTCGAGCGCATGGGCGCGTGCGCCCGCGCGCTCGGCGAAGGCGGTGCGCCGCCGGTCTCGTTCTCGTTCGTGGGCGGCCGCGGCCACCACGCGCACCTGCATTACGACGGCGATTTTCGCAACGTGCTGCTGGTGCAGGTGTTCGGCGAGAAGCGCGCGGCGATGATTCCCGCCGACGCTTCGCATCGCCTGCATGCGGTGGGCAACTTCTCCGGCGTCTTCCTCGACCGCATGGCGGATCGCGAGCGCGCGGCGTTCGTGGCACAAGCTCGCGGATGGACCGCCGAGATCGGCCCCGGCGATGCGCTCTTCATGCCCGCGGGCCTCTGGCACTACCTCGACTATCCGGTCACCGGCATGTCGATCAACCTGCGCTTCGGAGCGAGCGCGGCGAACGCGCGCCTCGCGGGGCGATTCCACGCGCACGACGCGTTGCAGCGGATCGTTTGGCACTTCGCGGACGGCCACGCGCCGAGCGACGGGGAGGAGCGCGGTTTGACGGAGCTCCTCGCGCTCGCCGGACCCTGCGCCGCCGATTCGCGCGCACGCGGCGCCGAGGTCGAAGCGCTCACCGGGAAGCTCGCGGCCGCGTGGTGCGGCGCGATGCAGGCGGCGTCCCTGCCCGACGAGTACGCGGCGTTGCGCGAGGCGGCGACGCGCCACGAGTGCGCGCGGCTCTATCCGCGCGCGGCAGCCTCGGCGCTCGATCTTTCCGGCTGGGGGAGCGTCGCGGCCCGGGCCTAGGCCGGGGTCGGCGCCTTCTTCGTCCCGCTCGATTCCCCCGCGCCCGCATGCGGACGCGTGGAGGCCTCGAGCATGCGCCGCACCTCCTGCATCAGGTGCTCGCGATCCTGGCCGCTCTTGCGCACCACGGCCTCGACATGGCCGTTCAGGCGCGCGCGATCGGCCGCGGTGAGGTCCATCGCGCTCACCACCACGATCGGGATCGCGCGCCATTCGGGGCGCTCGCGCAGGCGCGCGACGAACTCGAAGCCGTTCATCTCCGGCATCATGAGGTCGAGGATGATCGCATCGGGCACGCCCGCGGCGACCGCTTCCAGCGCCTTCACGCCGTTCGCCGCCTCCACCACCGTCCAGCCTTCGCGCTCCACCGCCTGGCGCACCAGCGAGCGCGAGCCCTCGTCGTCGTCCACCACCAGCAGCCGCCCCGAGGCGCGGCCCGCGAGCGAGCGCAGCAACGTCGAGAGGCGCGCGCGGTTGATCGGCTTCACCATGTAGTCGGTCGCGCCGAGCGAGTAGCCGCGCTGCTTCTCGTCGACGATGGTGACCAGGATCACCGGGATGTCGGCGAGCGCGGGATCGCCCTTGATCGCCGCGAGCACCGTCCAGCCGTCGACCTGCGGCATCATCACGTCGAGGGTGATGGCGGTGGGATGGTGCTCGCGCGCGAGCGCGAGCGCCTGCAGCCCGTCGGCGGCGGTGATCACGCGGTAGCCCTCGCGCTCGAGGAAGCGCTCCATGTACTCGCGCACCGCGGCATCGTCGTCCACGACCAGGACCAGCGGCGTGCCGTCCGCCTCGCGGGGCGCGCGCGCCGCCACGGGCGCCGCCGCCGGCTGATTGCCGGCCGGCGCGGGAATCGTCGCGCCGGGCGCGCAGGGAAGCTGGATGGTGAAGGTCGAGCCCGCGCCGGGCGCGCTCTGCACCACGATGTCGCCGCCCATCATGCGGCAGATGCGCCGGCTGATGGCGAGCCCCAGCCCGGTGCCGCCGTACTTGCGCGTGGTCGAGGCATCCGCCTGCTGGAAATCGCGGAAGAGCTTGCCCACCTGCTCGACGGTCATGCCGATGCCGCTGTCGCGCACCTCGAGCATGATGTTCTCGTGGCCCGGAATCGCGTGGCGCGACGCGGTGATGGTGATGGTGCCGTCCCTGGTGAACTTCACCGCGTTGCTCGCGAGGTTGAGGAGCGCCTGGCGCACGCGCGTGAGGTCGGCGTGCACCGTGCCGAGTCCCGGCGCGCAAACCAGCGCCACGCGGTTGCCGTTCTTCTCCGCCGTGGGCCGCACCGTCTCCGCCACCTCGCGCACCAACGGCTCGACCTCGAAGTCCTCGGGGTGCAGCTCCATCTTGCCCGCCTCGATCTTGGAGAGGTCGAGCACGTCGTTGATGAGCTCGAGCAGGTGCTTGCCCGAAGAGTGGATCTTGCGCAGGTCCGCCTGCGCCGCCTCGTCGGCCACGTCCTCCATCAGCAGCTCGCTGTAGCCGATGATGGCGTTGAGCGGCGTGCGCAGCTCGTGGCTCATGTTGGCGAGGAACTGCGACGTGGTGCTGCTCGCGGTCTCGAGCGCCTGGCTGCGCGCCTCGCTGTCGCGGCGGCGCAGGAACTGGCCCACCTGGCGGCCGATGGCGTCCATGATGTGCAGCTGCTCCTCGTCGGGCTCGCCCACCTCGCGGCTGTAGAACTCCATCACGCCGAGCGGCTGGCTGC
>JAICTR010000397.1 GCA_025936275.1 Burkholderiales bacterium | reverse complement strand
TGGCGCAGCGCGGCGCGCGCCACCGCGGAAATCCTCGCCGCGCTCGACGACGAACGCATGCGCGCCCGCGCCGCGGACCTGCGCGACCTCGAGCACCAGGTGCTGCGCGTGCTCGCCGGAGAAGCGCCGGGCGCGGCGCGCGAGTTTCCCGCGGGAGCGATCGTCGTCGCCGACGAGATCCTGCCCTCGCAGCTCCTCGCGCTCGAGCGCTCGCAGGTCGCCGGTATCGTCACGGCGCGGGGCGGCGCCACCTCGCATATGGCGATCCTCGCCGCGGCGGCGGAGCTGCCGGCGCTGGTCGCCGCGGGCGAGACGGTGCTCGCGATTCCCGAGGGCACGCGCCTCGCGCTCGATGCGGAGCATGGCGTGCTCGAGCTCGATCCGCCGCAAGCGCGCGCCGCCGCCCTCGAGCGAACGCTCGCCGCGCGCCGCGCCGAGCGCGAAACGGACATCGCTCGCGCGCGGGAACCGGCCCACACGCGCGACGGCGTGCGGATCACGGTGAACGCCAACCTCGGCGCCGCCGGCGAGGCGCAAGTCGCGATGGCGCGTGGCGCCGATGGCTGCGGCCTGCTGCGCACCGAGTTCCTGTTCCTCGACCGCCGCGACGCGCCCGGCATCGAGGAGCAGGCACGCGAGTACCAGTGCATCGCCGATGCGCTCGGCGGCCGCCCGCTCGCGATCCGCACCATGGACATCGGCGGCGACAAGCCGATCGCCTACATGCCGCTCGCACGCGAGGAGAACCCGGCGCTCGGCGAGCGCGGCGTGCGTGCGGCAGCGCTCTATCCCGAGCTGCTGCGCGCGCAGCTCGCGGCGATCGTGCGCGTCGCGCCGCGCGGCGTCGCGCGCATCCTGCTGCCGATGGTGACCGACATCGCCGACCTGCGCTTCGTGCGCGCGCTCCTCGCCGAGGTGCTGCGCGAATCGGGCGGCGAGGCGCCCGCGCTCGGCGCGATGATCGAGACGCCCTCGGCCGCGCTCCTCGCGCCGCAGCTCGCGGAGGCGTGCGAGTTCCTCTCCATCGGCACCAACGACCTCGCGCAGTACACGCTCGCGATCGACCGCGCGCATCCGCGGCTCGCCGCGCGGCTCGATGCGGTGCATCCCGCGGTGCTGCGCCTGGTGGAGGCCGTCGCGCGCGCGGCGAACGAGCGCGGCAAGCACGCGGCGGTGTGCGGCGCGCTCGCCTCGGACATCGACGCGCTGCCGCTCCTCATCGGCCTCGGCATCCACGAGGTTTCGGCGACAGCCGCGGCGATCCCGGCGCTGAAGCGCGTCGCGCGCGCGTACGACACGCTCGAATGCCGCGAGCTCGCGCGCCGCGCGCTCGCGTGCGCCACGGCGGCGGAAGTGCGCGAGCTCCTCGCCGAGGCGCGCGCCGCTCGCCGCTCGCCGGCGCGAATCGCGGGGAGGCTGACATGATGCGATGGCTCGAATCCACCCAGGCGCTCGGCCGCGCGCTGATGCTGCCGATCGCGGTGCTGCCGGTCGCGGGGCTGCTGCTGCGCCTGGGGCAACCGGACCTCCTCGACATCGCGCCCATCGCCGCGGCGGGCGATGCGATCTTCTCGCACCTGGGGCTGCTCTTCGCGATCGGCGTGGCAGTGGGACTCGCGCGCGAGAACCACGGCGCCGCAGGGCTCGCGGGGGTGGTGGCGTTCGTCGTCGCGAGCAAGGGCGCGGAGGTCCTCATCGCGGTGCCGCCGGATGTGACCCAGGCAGCCGGCACGCACGCCGATCTCGCCGCCGCCGCGTACAAGGCGCGCCAGCTCGCGAAGCTCTCCGTGCCGCTGGGCATCCTCTCGGGCATCCTCGCCGGGAAGCTCTACAACCGCTACCACGACCTTCGGTTGCCGCCGTACCTCGCCTTCTTCTCCGGGCGTCGCTTCGTGCCGATCGCGGCGGGCGCGGCGGGCCTGGTGGTCGCGTTCGTGTTCGGCCTCGGCTGGCCGATCGTCGAGGGCGCGATGGACACGCTGAGCCGCGCGGTGACGAGCTCCGGCGAGGTGGGTCTCTTCATCTACGGCGTGCTCAACCGCGCGTTGATCGTCACCGGCCTGCACCACATCCTCAACAACGTCGCGTGGTTCCTGCTCGGCGACTTCCATGGCGTGACCGGCGACCTCAAGCGCTTCTTCGCGGGCGATCCCACGGCGGGGGCGTTCATGTCGGGCTTCTTCCCGGTGATGATGTTCGGGCTTCCCGCCGCGTGCCTCGCGATGTACCACACGGCGCGCCCGGAGCGAAAGCGCGCGGCGGGAGGGCTCCTCCTTTCGCTCGCGCTCACCTCGTTCCTCACCGGCGTGACCGAGCCCATCGAGTTCACGTTCATGTTCCTCGCGCCCGCGCTCTACGCGATCCACGCGCTCCTCACCGGCGCGGCGATGGTGACCATGGACCTGCTCGGCAGCCGCTTGGGCTTCGGCTTCTCGGCCGGGCTCTTCGACTATGTGCTCAACTTCGGCAAGTCGACGCGCCCGCTGCTGCTGGTTCCGGTGGGCCTGGTGTACTTCGGCGTGTACTACGGCCTCTTCCGCTATTGCATCGTGCGCTTCGACCTGCGCACGCCGGGACGCGAGGCGGAGGCCGCCACGCCCCTTCCCATGCCGGCCGGCGATGCGGCCGTGGCGGCCGGCTACATCGCCGCGCTCGGCGGCGCCGCGAACCTCGAATCGGTGGATGCGTGCACCACGCGCCTGCGCCTGGTGCTCCGCGACCGATCGCGCGTCGATGCGACGCAACTCAAGCGCCTCGGCGCGAGCGGCTCGGTGAACGTCGGCGCGCAGGGACTGCAAGTCGTGGTCGGCCCCGTCGCCGACCAGATCGCCGGCGAGATGCGCGGGCTCGTCGCGAGGGGAGGTGCGCCGACCGCGATCGACGCCGCGGCATGGATCGCGGCCCT
>JAICTR010000145.1 GCA_025936275.1 Burkholderiales bacterium | reverse complement strand
CGCGGCCGGCGAGGCGCTGCACCAGGTAGAAGCCCATGTCGGTTCCGGCCGAGACGCCCGCGGAAGTCACGTAACGCCCCGCGTCGACCCAGCGCGACACGTTGTCCCAGCGCACCTTCGGGCCGAAAGTCGTCACCCAGCCGAACGCGGCGTGGTTGCTCGCGGCGGGAAGGCCGTCGAGCAGGCCGCTCTTCGCGAGGACCGCGGCACCGGTGCACACGGAGGTCATCAGCGCGACGCGCCGATCCATCTCGCGCACCCACGCGAGCAGCGCATCCACCGCCGCGGGATCCGAGGGCGAGAGCAACGTGCGAACGCCCATGCCGCCCGGAATCATCAGCACGTCGAGCGGTTGGGTGAGCGCGTCGTCGCGGAAGAGGTCGGGCGCCACGCGCGGGCCGTTCATGCTGCGCACGGCAGCGGGCGTCGCGCGGCCCGCCGCACGGGTCTCGACCGAGACCAGCAGCAGCTCGAAAGGATAAGGCGGCGGATCGGCGTAGCCGGTGCCGATGAAGCGCGAGATGGAGAACGCCTCGATGAAGCCCCACACGTCGAGCGGCTCGAAGCCATCGAAGACCAGGATCGCGATCCGCAGGGTGCGAGGAAAGTCGCCCCGCGTCATCGCGGCGCTCCCGGAAGATCGACGACCTCGACGCGCACGTCGGCTGCGCCGCCGCGCACCGCGCCGGCCGAAGCTTCGAAGGCCACCTCGAGGCAGAGCGGCTTGCCTTCGTGGAGCAGCGCGGCGTTCCCCTCCAGCGAGACGAGGAAGCGCTCGGGTTCCGCCCCGGCGCGCGACGGCCGCGGCGGATGCACGCCGAAGCGCGCGATCTCGGTGCGCGACCCATCGCCGCCCACGACGCGCACCACGATCGCCGCCGCGGCGGGCGATGGCGCTTGGAACGAAGCGACCACGATCGACAGGCGCTTCTTCCCGAGCCGCAGCGCCTCGATCGTCGCCGCGTCCTCGATGGTGCACTCGCGCATCGGCCTCGCGCCCGTCATGGGCGCCGCGCGGGCGGGACCGGCCCACGCCATCGCGAGCGCCGCGCTCATGAAGGCTCGCCGTCGCATCGGCGCGTGCGCCTCACAGGACCGCGATCTCCACGATGGCCGGGACCACCTTCACGGCGGCCGCTTCGGCTGCGCCCGGCTCGGGCACCGGCACGAGCTGCACGGTGACCTCGTCCTTCGGCGCGTCACCCTTCGCCGCGAGGTTGCGCAGCGCCTCGGTGAGATTCACGATCGTCGCGGGGAGCGCCTTGCCGTGTCCCTGCATGCCCTCGTGCGAGTGGCGCAGGAACGAGACGTGCGCGACGAAATGCGGATCGGTCTCGGGCACGTCGATGGAGGGCTGCGGATGGTTCACCAGCACGCGGATCTCGCGCACCGCATCGGAGAGCCGGATCTCCGAGATGAGCGCCACGATCTCGCGCGACTCCTCGGGCGTGCCGGGACGCTCGGCGCGCAGCAGCGCACGGTCCTCGAGGGAGAACGGAATCGAGAGCGGCGCGCCGGGTGTGGCCGCCGTGTCGTTCGACTTGCGGATGCGCTGCGGATGCGCCGGCGCCTTTGGATCGAAGAGCGCGCGCATGTCGGCGTCGCGGCGCGTCGCGCGCAGGAGCGGCGCCGACTTCGGCGGCATGCGGTCGTAGGTATAGCCGAGCGGCGCGATGTCGAGCAGGTCCTTCACGCCGCGCGTGTACGTCGTGCCGTCCGGGGCGATGTAGTTGTCCTTGAACTCCATGCCGAGCCATAGCGGATCGGTCGAGTTGACGCGGCCCATCGCGTTCCACGTCGCCCAGATGCGGTCGATGTTGCCGTGGTGCATGAAGAAGATCGGGTCGCGCGGCGAATTCGAGTCCGGCATGAAGGCGCCGATGGCGTTGTGCACCAGGTTGTGCGGCGTGCGCTCGAGCGTTCCCTGCAGGCCGCCACCCGCCGGCACCCACGAGGGATCGAGGTTCGTCTGCTTGCGGTTGCGGCTGGTGCCGAACGCCTCGTACACCGTTTCGCGGTAGATCGCGTCCATCACCGGCTTTCCGACGATCTTGTCGGTGAGCGCGTTCGGGCCCTTGAGCGCGTTGCGCCCCGGCACATAGAGCGGGTTGGCCTTGCCCTTGTGTTTGGGTGCCGCGAAGGCGGGCGGATAGTCGCGCAGCGTGGTCCAGTCCCAGTACGGCATTGCGAAACGCGCGTTGTGCGTGAGTGCGCTCGCCGCGCGCTCGTACATCATCACGAACTCGCGGTGCCATGGGAGGAAATACCAGTCGCCGTGCGGGCAGAACTTGAAGTCGTTCGCGTCGCCGTGCTGGTTGGCGAATCCGATCCAGCTCACGGGATCGCCTTGCGGCTTCGCGAGCATGATGCCGACGAAGTCGCGATAGGTCTCGAGGTCCGGGTCTCCATCCTTCATGTCGTTCACGCAGCGCCGCACGCGCAGCCGCTGCGCCGCCGCCGCGAGGCCCGGCACGATGCCCGAGAAAGCCGAGACCGCTCCGGCCGCCGCCGCTTTCAATACCGTTCTTCTTGTTGTCTTCATGCGCCTCCCGCGCTCGTTCGTTCAGTGATGCGCCAGCGAGATGCCTCCCTTTCCATCGGGCAATGCGACGCTCACGTTCTGCATCATTCCCTGGTCCTCGTGGTCGAGGATGTGGCAATGCAGGACGTAGGCGCCGATGTAGCGCTCGTAGCGCGTGCGCACGACGAGCGTGTACTGCCCCGGCGGCTTGCCGGGCGGCACGAGGTTCTTCACCCAGATCGTGTCCTTCCAGACGCCCTTGAGTCCCGGGTACTGCGGGTCCACCGTGCCGCCCGCGTCGTCGACGGCGCCGGGCGCGCTCACGTCGCGGCCCTGCGGATCGAGGACCTTCACCACCTGGAAGGGATTCACGTGGATGTGGAACGGATGGCTCACGAAGTCCGAGCGCAGCGTCCATTCGTCCACGCCGCCCAGCCGCAGCACGCGGTCCATGCGCCGCGGGTCGTAGGGCTTGCCGTTCACCTCGAACACCGCATCGGGCTTCTTGGGATCGACATCGATGTTGAATTCGAGGAGCTGCTGCCCGGTCACCTCGGCGTCCGTCACGTCGGGATGCGGGACGAAGCTCGCGAGCTTGAGATGGTCGCGAAGGTCCGCGATCACCCTGGCGCGAACGTTCGCGGGCATCTGCATCGCGGCGGCCGATTCGAGGCGTGCGGCAACGTAGCGGGCGAGATCGGCCGGGACCGCGTTCCCCTTGCCCACGTGCACGAGCCCGAGCAGGCGTCGCGAGGGCGGCGCCTGGTCCACGCTCGCCGAGGCGGGCGCATCGGCGTCGATCACGCAGTACGTGCCTTCCTCGGGGAAGACCATCAGCGCATCCCAACGATAGCCCGGCTGGAACACCGTCTGCGTCGCCTGGTGCACCGAGGCCATCGTGAGGCCGTCGGCCGCGATGAGGAACTGCGGGAGCGGAGCGCCGGTGCAGCTCTCGCGCACGAACGCGTCCTGCTGCGCGGCCTTGAGGCGTGCCGCGCCGCCTTCGTTGCCGGCGAGGCGGCGGAACTCGAGGTTGATCGTGTCGCGCACCCCGCCGTGGATCACGCGCCAGCGCTCGATGCGTCCGGCGATCGCGCCGTCGAAGCTCGCGAGCACCTGCCCGTTGATCGCGGTGTAGCGCCCCGAGGCCGGCCAGCTTCCCGGGCCGAACTGGTCGTAGCCCTCGACGCCGCCGACGTCGCCCGGGTCGCAGCGATACGAGCCGTCCGCGTTCACCTTGATCTTGCCGTCGGCGTCGCGGCACGCGTACTGGATCTGCTGCAGCACGAGGATGCGCTCGCGGAAGGAACCGTCGCGCGTCGGGACGAGCAGCGTGTCGATGTCGCCATGCGCCTGCGGCGTGGGCACGCGGTGGCCGCGCACGATGAGCGCGCCCGCCATGCCGCTCGAGACCTGCAGCGCCGTCGAGCCGTGGCGATGCGTGTGGTACCAGAACGTCCCCGAGGGATGGTCGGCGGGGATGTTGTACTCGTACTGGAAGGAGACGCCCGGATCGATCGAGAGCAGCACGTTGTCGCCGTTGCCCGCGGGGCTCACCCACAGCCCGTGCGTGTGCAGGTTCGTGCCGTTGAAGCAATGCGGCTTGTTGACGTCCGCCGAGTGCGCGCAGCTCGGATCGGCGGGGAGCTCGTTGTGCAGCGTGACGCGCACCGTGCTGCCCGGCGTCACCTCGATCGTCGGGGAGACGTAGGGCGCCTTCGGATCGACGCCGGTGCCCTGGTAGCTGCGCAGGTGGACCGCGTCGTAGCGTCCTTCGGCGGGATTCCAGATGCGGCCGTCCGTGTACGCGATGTGGAGGTCGAGCGCG
Source organism: Burkholderiales bacterium (assembly GCA_025936275.1). Taxonomy (GTDB): domain Bacteria; phylum Pseudomonadota; class Gammaproteobacteria; order Burkholderiales; family Usitatibacteraceae; genus Usitatibacter. The sequence continues at coordinate 2,832 of JAICTR010000145.1, read as the reverse complement.
ACTTCGCTCGCGGGCGCGCGCGGTGCTGCCGCCGCGAGCAGCGGCGAAGGCGTCGATGCGGATCGCAACCGCGGCGGATCGGCGACCTCGCGATCGGGCGGCTGCGCGAGGGCGTGCGCGAACGGCACGGCGCCCAGGAAAAGCAAAGCCACGACCGAACCGGAAGCGCGCCGCATCCTGCCTCCCCTTTTCTTTTTCGTATCGGCTGCCGATGAATCCGGATCGGCACGTTACGCCTTTTTGCCGGGGCGCGCTTAACAACCGCTAAGTCGTGTCGCGGGGTGAAATTAACCTTTCTCCAGGCTGTCCGCGTAGCCCGTCGATGGCCGATCGATCGCCATGAGCAGCGCGAGGCCCGCCGGCGTCGTCACCTCGCGCAACGCGCGAAAGCCGGCCTTTTCGTAGCACCGGATCGCGCGCGCATTGCGGGGATCGGGATCGGTTTGCACTCGCGTAACCGCGGGATCCCGGAACAATCGCCGCACGAAGGCCGACACCATCGTGGTGCCGATGCCCTGGCCCAGCTTCGTGCCGTCGGCGAGGAACTGGTCGATTCCATGCACGCCGGGGTCCGTCTCGTCCTCCCACCATCCGTCCCCGCAACCGAGAGCTGCGTAGGATTGGATGAAACCGATCGGCTCGCCGGCGATCAGCGCGATGTGCGCCTCGACGGGGCTTTCCGCCGGAAGCCTCGGCAGATATTTCGAGCGCGTTTCTTCGAATGTGCTGCAGCCGGCCTCCTCGCCCCACCACTCCATCACGTGCGGCCGGTGGATCCATTCGTGCAGCATCGCAAGGTCCGACTCACTCAGGCGGCGAAATTCCATCGGATGCCCCTCCGAGGCCAAGGGGGATGACCGAACCGATCCTTCTAGCCGTGCGGCGCCGGAAGCGAGCGCGCGCGCCGCACGACGCCGCGGCTCGAGTCGTCGCGCACGGCGGCGCTGACCCTGACCGGCGCACTCATGCGCGAGCCTTCCGCCACGTTGAAGCGCGAGACCAGCACCGCCATCGCCTCGGCCTGCTCGCGCATCGATTGCGCCGCCGCCGCCGCGCGATCGACGATCTCCTGGTTGCGCCGCGTCGCATCCTCGAGCTCGGAGATGGCGCGGTTCACCTGGCCGATGCCGGAGGCCTGCTCGGCGCTCGCGGCGGCGATCTCGTTCATGATCGCGGCGGCCTCTTCGATGGAAGCGATGATCTGCTCCATCGCGCCGCCCGCCTCGGCCACCAGCCGTGCGCCGTCGTCCACCTTGGTGATCGCATCGTTCACCAGCGTCTTCACCTCGCGCGCGGAGTTGGCGCTGCGCTGCGCGAGCGCGCGCACCTCCGATGCGACCACCGCGAAGCCGCGACCGCTCTCGCCCGCACGCGCCGCTTCCACCGCCGCGTTGAGCGCGAGGATATTGGTCTGGAAGGCGATGTCGTCGATCGCCACCACGATCGCGCCGATCTTCCTCGAGCTCTCGTTCGCCGAGCCGATGCGCGCCACCGCCTCGGCGGCGACGCGCCCGCCCTGCTGCGCGGAAGTCGAGGCCGCGGCGGCGAGGTCGCGCGCACGCTGCGTGTTCTCCGCGTTCTGCCGCACCGACGCGGTGAACTCCTCGATGCTCGCCGCCGTTTCCATGAGCGTCGCCGCCTGCATCGAGGTGCGCTCGGACACTTCGGCGCTTCCCGTGCTCACCGCGCGCGCCGCCGAGGCGATGCTGCCGGCATTCGACGCGACCCTCGCGACCAGCTCCTCGATGCGCTCCACGAACGCGTTCAGCGCGGCGCAGATCTTCCCCAGCCCGCCGGTCATCTTCGGCAGGCGGCGCGTGAGGTCGCACTCGCCCTCGCGGAGCTTTTCGGTTCGCGCCACGAGCACATCGATGCGCTGCGTGATGTGCCGGTAGAGGAATGCGCCGCCCACGAGCAGCAGCAGCACGCCGGTGATGCCGAGCACGCCGAGCAGCGTCGCAGCCCGCATCGCACCCGCTTCCCGATCGGCCACCGAAAGCAGGCCCCATTCGCCCACGCCCAACGCCGCGCAAAAGCCGAGCACGGCGAGGGCCGTGTAGGCCTTCACGGATTTGCGAATCGAAATGTCGCTGACTTTCATCGTCCCTCCCAGGCTGCCGGGCCGATGACGGCGAGACACCGCCGCCCGACTGACGACTCCATTCTCGGGCGGACGACAGGCCACTGCAAGGGAAAAGACAGGTGACACGACGCACGAAAACGAGCGTCGCTTAACGCATGTCAGCTCAGTTGAAGCGAGCTGCGAGGAGGATCGCCGTCGCTACGCGCGTTAACTGCGACGCGGGAAGTTACGGATGGAATGGTAGGCGCGATTGGACTCGAACCAACGACCCCCACCATGTCAAGGTGGTGCTCTAACCAGCTGAGCTACGCGCCTGCCGAAGGAACGCGAAATTTTATCACAGGGGGCGCCCGCTACGACGCCTGCAGCCACAGCCCCTTGAGGTATTCCCCCTCGGGGAAATGGACCGAGACGGGATGGTCCAGGCCCGGGCCAAGATGGCGCCGCACCTGGAGATCCACCTTCGCATCCGCCGCCGCGCCGGCGACGATCTTCGCGAAGAGATCGGGGCTCACCGCACCCGAGCACGAGAACGTAAGCAGGTGGCCGCCGGGTGCCAGCAGCTTCATCGCCCAGAGGTTGATGTCCTTGTACGCGCGTGCAGCGTTGGGCACGTGCTTCTCGGTGGGCGCGAACTTGGGCGGGTCGAGCACGACGAGGCCGAAGCGCCGGCCCTGGTCGCGCAGCTTCCTCAGGTACGCGAACACGTCGGCGCCGATCCATTCCGCGCGCGCGGCATCGAGCGCGTT
>JAICTR010000129.1 GCA_025936275.1 Burkholderiales bacterium | reverse complement strand
TCCCGGGAAGCGCTCGCGCGATCGCCGCGTCGCTCTGATAGCATCGAAGGGGTGATGCGCGCCCTCTCGCTCCTCGTCCTGCTGCTCGCGGCCGCGGTGGCGCGCGCGGCGCCGCCCGATTCGGTCTTCCTCGAGGATCTCACGTCCACCGAGGTCCATGCGGCCACGCAATCGGGCAAGACTACGATCCTCATCCCCATCGGCGGCACCGAGCAGAGCGGCCCGCACATCGCGCTCGGCAAGCACGATGCACGCGCTCGCTGGTTCGCCGAGGCGATCGCGCGAAAGCTCGGCAACGCGCTGGTCGCGCCGGTGATCGCCTACGTGCCCGAAGGCGCCATCGATCCGCCCACCGGCCACATGCGCTTTGCCGGCACGATCACGATTCCCGTGGAGGCGTTCGAGAAGACGCTCGAGTCCGCCGCGCGCAGTTTCCGATTGCACGGCTTCAAGGACATCGTGTTCCTCGGCGACCACGGCGGCTACCGGAAGAGCCTCGCACGGGTCGCCGCGCGCCTCGACAAGGAATGGGCGCACACGAGCGTGCGCGTCCACGCGTTGCCCGAGTACTACGAGGCGCAGACCCGGGGCTTCGCGCAAATCCTGCGAAGCAAGGGGTACAGCGAGCGCCAGATCGGCGTGCACGCAGGGCTTGCCGATACGTCGCTCACGCTCGCGATCGATCCCAGGCTGGTGAGGACCGACCGCCTCGATGAAGCGGCCGAGGGAAAATCGAACGGCGTGCACGGCGACCCGCGAGAATCCAGTGCGGCGCTCGGGCGCCTGGGCGTCGATCTCGTCGTCGAGAAGGCCGTGGCCGCCATCAGGAAAGCGGCCGCGCGCCGGTAGAATGGCGTTTTCCGCCCTCGGAGCTTTCCCGAATTGAAGGCAGCACGCCCCCGCCGCATCGCCCTCCCCGCCCTCCTCCTCGCATTCGCCTTCGGCAGCGCCCACGCCATCGAAACGGTGCCCGGCATGCCGCCGGTCGTCGATCCCTCGAACCTCTACAGCGAGATCGCCGCGGGCAAGATGAGCCCGGCCGTCGCGGGAGCGCTCGAGCGCGTGTACGTGCCGCACGTCTCGTCGAACGACGTCTACGTGATCGATCCGGCGACCTTCAAGGTGGTCGACCGCTTCAAGGTCGGCCTCAATCCCCAGCACGTCGTGCCCTCGTGGGACCTGAAGACGCTCTGGGTCACCAACAACGCGGAGGGGACGACCAAGGGCAGCCTCACGCCGATCGATCCCGCGACCGGCAAGCCCGGCAAGCCGATCCCGGTGGACGATCCGTACAACATGTACTTCACGCCCGACGGCAAGAGCGCGATCGTGGTGGCCGAGGCCCACAAGCGCCTCGACTTCCGCGACCCGCACACCATGGCGCTGCAGTACTCGATTGAGGCGCCGCGCTGCGCCGGCATCAACCACTCCGACACCTCCATCGACGGGCGCTACGCGATCTACACCTGCGAATTCGCGGGCGGCCTCGCCAAGATCGACCTCGTGAACCGCAAGGTGGTGGGCTACCTCAAGCTCTCCAAGGGCGGCATGCCGCAGGACATCCGCGTCGCGCCCGATGGCAGCGTCTTCTTCGTCGCGGACATGCGCGCCGACGGCGTCTTCGTGATCGACGGCGAGAGCTTCAAGGAGATCGGCTTCATCGCGACCGGCATGGGCACCCATGGCCTCTATCCGAGCCGCGATGGCACCCGGCTCTACGTCGCGAACCGCGGCTCGCACATGATCCACGGCAAGAAGGGCGGGCCCGGCAGCGTCTCCGTCGTCGATTTCGCTACGCGCAAGGTGGTGGCGAACTGGCCTGTCCCCAACGGCGGAAGCCCCGACATGGGCAACGTGAGCGCCGACGGCAAGTGGCTGTGGCTCTCGGGCCGCTACGACAACGTGGTGTACGCGTTCGATACGGAAACCGGCGCCGCGAAGGTGATCCCCGTCGGCACCGAGCCGCACGGCCTCGCCGTGTGGCCGCAGCCAGGCCGCTACTCGCTGGGGCATACGGGCAACATGCGCTGACGGAGGACGGAAATCGGGGACAGACCCCATTTTCCGAACGTGGAGCACGCCGCCACGGCCCGCGGAAAATGGAGTCTTTCCCCGATTTCCGTGGGACCCGGCTGACATACCGCTCGGGCTAGCCGCCGGGCGTGCGGCCCCGCGTGAACGTGTCATCCGCGGCGCAGAGCATGGAAGCTCATCGTTCGCGCACGGAGGGTGCGTGGCGAGTTCATTCCCGAAGGGTCCGGAGCCGTCGCGGATGGCCGCGGAACCTCTTGGCCGGGGTCCGCTCGAGCCTATCGCGGCGAACGAGGAGCGCTTCCGCCACCTGGTCGAAGCCACGCCCGCCCTCGCCTGGTCGAGCGATGCGCAAGGACGCGTCACCTACGCGAACCGGCGCCTTCTCGAATACACCGGCCTCGATCCCGCAGCGGCGATCGAGGACTGGGCGCACCGCGCGCTCCATCCCGAGGACGATGCGAGGCGCGGCGAGGCCTGGCGCAAGGCGCGCGAGGGCGGCGGCGCGTTGGAGATCGAGGCGCGCATCCGGCGCCACGATGGCGCGTACCGCTGGTTCCTGCTGCGCGTGCTGCCGCTCCAGGACGACGCGGGCCGCGTCGTCGAATGGTTCGGAACCGCGAGCGACATCGACGAGCGCAAGCGCGGCGAGGAAAACCTGCGCTTCCTCGCCGATGCGAGCGCCGCGCTCGCCGAGATCCACGATCGCGAGGAAACCCTCAAGCGCATCGCCGAGCTCGCCCTGCCGCGCTTCGCCGACTGGTCGGAGGTCACCGTGGTCGAGCCCGACGGTGGCACGCGCCGCCTGGTCGCCGCGCACCGCGATCCGCAGCGCGTGGCGCTCGCCGAGGAGATGCAGCGGCGCTTCCCGCCGGGCGAAGCGAGCCTCGCGCGCCGCGTGATCCTCACCGGGGAACCCTTTTTCACGCCGGACGTGAGCGACGAGATGCTGCGCGAGGCGGCGCAGAGCCACGAGCACCTGGAGATGATCCGCGCGCTGAAGCTGCGTTCCTACATCTGCGTGCCGATGCGCAACCGCGGGCGCACCTGCGGCGCCATCGCCTTCGCCACCGCCGAGTCGGGCCGCGCCTATACCGAGTTCGACCTGCAGGCGGCGAAGGAGCTCGCGCGCCGCGCGGCGATCGCGATCGAGAACGCGGCGCTGGTGCAGGCGCTCAAGGACGCCGATCGTCGCAAGGACGAGTTCCTCGCCGTGCTCGCCCACGAGCTGCGCAATCCCCTCGCGCCGGTGAGGAACGCGATCGAGATCCTGCGCGCCTCGCCGGGCGGCACGCCGCAGCTGCAATGGACGCACGACGTCATCGACCGCCAGGTGCGCCAGCTTTCGCGCCTCGTGGACGATCTCCTCGACGTCTCGCGCATCACCACCGGCAAGATCGAGCTGCGCCACGAGCGCATCGAGCTTTGCGCGGCGGTGAGGATCGCGCTCGAGGCGAGCCGCCCGCTCATCGAGCGCGGCACGCACGAGCTCACGGTGCGCCTGCCCGCCGAGCCGGTATGGCTCGACGCCGACCTCGCGCGCATCGCGCAGGTGCTTTCGAACCTCCTCAACAACGCCGCGCGCTACACGCGCCCCGGCGGGCACATCTGGCTTACCGCGGAGCGCGAGGGCGACTCGGCGGTGATCCGCGTGCGCGACAACGGCATCGGCATCCGCCCGGAGATGCTCACGCGCATCTTCGACATGTTCACGCAGGCGGCGAGCGGCGGGGCGCAATCGCACGGCGGGCTCGGCATCGGGCTCACGCTCGTGCGCCGGCTCGTGGAATTGCATGGGGGACGCGTCGAGGCGCGCAGCGACGGGATCGGGCGCGGATCGGAGTTCATCGTGACGCTTCCCGTGGCCGCCGCGTGCGAGGCCCGTGCGCAGGCGCGTGAGCCGCTCCCGATGCGCGACCCGGCGCTACGCCGCATCCTCGTCGTGGACGACAATCGCGACGCCGCGGACAGCCTGTGCATGATCCTCAAGGCGCGCGGCCACGAGGTGCGGGTCGCCTACGATGGGCTCGAGGCGGTCGGCGCGGCGGTGGCATTCCAGCCCGACGTGGTGCTGCTCGACATCGGGTTGCCGAAGCTCTCGGGCTACGAGGCGGCGCCGCGGATCCGCGCGGCGCTCGGCGACCGCGTGCTGCTCATCGCGGTCACCGGATGGGGGCAGGAAGAGGACCGCCGCCGTGCGCGGGATGCGGGCTTCGACCACCACCTCACGAAGCCCGTCGATCCCGCGGCGATCTCGCATCTCATCGACGCCGCGGCCCCGCCTCCCGCCTGAAGGCTTCTCAGAACTCCTTCCACTCGCCGTCGGGCTCCGCGGCCGGCAGCGCCGCCTTGGCGCGCGGCGAGGAGACGCCCGACTTGATGTGCGCGATCGCCTCGCCCGCGACGAGCGAAGCGGCGAGCACCTGCTGCTTGGCGAGCGCCGCATCGTGCATCGCGGTGCCGTGCGCATCGCGACCCACTGCCGGCGCCTGCCCCGCCCCGTGCGATCCATCGCCCACGCGGAAGCGCGCCACCACGCTCACCAGCTGCTCGGCTTGCGCGCTCATGTGCTCCGCGGCCGCCGCCGATTGACCCACGAGCGCGGCGTTCTGCTGCGTTACGCGGTCCATCTGCGTGACGGCGTTGCCCACCTGCTGGATGCCGGAGAGCTGCTCCTCGGAAGCGGCGGCGATGTCGGCCATGATGTCGGTCACGCGCTTCACCGCGCCCACGATCTCTTCCATGGTCTTGCCCGCGCCCTGCACCATGCGCGTGCCGCCCTCGACGCGCTGCGTCGAGTCCTGGATCAGCCCCTTGATTTCCTTCGCCGCCTCGGCCGAGCGCTGCGCGAGCGTGCGCACCTCGGAGGCCACCACCGCGAAGCCCCGGCCCTGCTCGCCGGCGCGCGCGGCCTCCACCGCGGCGTTCAGCGCCAGGATGTTGGTCTGGAACGCGATGCCGTCGATCACGCCGATGATGTCGCCGATGCGCCGCGAGGCCTCCGAGACGCCGTTCATCATCGTCATCACGTCGGACATCGCCTTGCCGCCGGTCGCCGCCACCTGCGAGGCGCCGATGGCGAACTGGTTCGCCTGCTTCGCGTTCTCGGCGTTCTGCTTCACCGTCGAGGTGAGCTCCTCCATCGAGCTCGCGGTCTCCTCGAGGCTCGACGCCTGCTCCTCGGTGCGCGCCGAGAGATCCGTGTTGCCCGCGGAGATCTGGCGCGAAGCGGTGGAGATGCGCTCGGTGCCGGCGCGCACTTCCGAGACGATCTCGCGCAAGCCGCCGTTCATGTCGCGCAGCGCCCGCAGCAGTTGCCCGGTCTCGTCGCTGCCGCGCACCACCACCTCCGAGGAGAGATCGCCGCTCGCCACGCGCGAGGCGATCGCCACGGCGTCGCGCAACGGACGGGTGATGCTGCGCGTGATCGCCCACGCGAAGAGCAGCCCCACCGCGAAGACGCCCGCGCACACCAGGTAGAAGAGCATGTGGCGCTGGCGCTCGGCGACCGCGGTCGCCTCGAGCAGCTTGTCGCCCGCCTCCTGCTGCATCGCGACCAGCTTGTTGATCTCGCCGATGACCTGCTGCGTGAGCGGGTCGATGCGCGTGGCGATGATCTTGGCCGCCACGTCGCTGTTGAAGTTGAGCTGCTGCCCGAGCGCCTCCTGGAACGGCTGCTCGGTCTGCTTGTCGAGCCGCGCGATGTTGTCGAGCGCCTCGCGCTCGGCCTCGTTGAGCCCCAGGGCGATGAGCTTGTCGCGAGCCTCGGCGTAGCGCTTGCGCTGCGCCTTGACCTTGTCCTCCTCGGCCTGCATGGTGGCCACTTCCGACTGCAGCCCCATGTTGCGCATCGCGAGGGCTCCCTCGAGCTGCGCGCTCTTCATGGTCCCCGCCAACGCCTCCTTCGCGTTCGCGGCCGCCTGCCCCGACGTGAGGTTCGCCATCGCGCGGTCGCTCATCACGTTCCCCACGACGACCAGGGATGCGATGAGGACCATCACGAGGACGAACGCCCCGCCGAGGCGCACCCCGATGGGCACACCTCGCAAATTCATTTTGGTCCGCTCCTGTTGTTGTCCCGGATGGAAGGTGCCCCTTGCGGGGCACCGTCCGGTCACTGCGACTGGTAGACGCCCGAGCCCACCATGATGTCACCTTCCATCTCGGCGTACCCGGTCTTCGTCTCCACCTTGCCGTTCGCGGGGTTCAGGAACTTGAACTTGTAGACGCCGCCGCCCGACTCGGCCGCCTTGAGCAGGCCCTGGTTCACGTAGTTGCCGTCCGGATCGCGCAGCTGCGAGAGGTCCTTGCCGATCAGCTTGTGGTTGCCGCCGTGGGCGAGGTTCTTGAGGCTCTTGTCGTACACGTAGATGTAGATGTCGCGATCCACGAACATGCCGTCGCGCTTGTTGATCTCGGCGAACGCCTTCTCGCGGCCGTTCTTGCGGATGTACTCGCGCGCCTTCTTCACCATCGCCTTGGCTTCCTCGAGCGTGGCGTGATCGGAGGTCCCGGCGGCGGAAACGGGCGCGGAGACGACGATGGCGGCGAGCGCCATCAGGGACATGGCAAGCAGTTTTTTCACGGAGGTGACTCCCCTAGGTTGGCGGTTGGAAACTTGGTTGTTCGATGCGGGTTTGGATGCTTTGCACCCGAACGGTGCCATTGTTGCGAACGGCGCGGCGAAAATGTGTGACGCAGTTCACGAAATCGCTAACGGACGCGAATACACATGTAATCGCGCTGTAATCGCACGGTCGCACCGATATCGATCGGGCGGCGAAAAGATGCGCCGCGGCGGTTTCGTCTAGACTAGGCGGACCTTCCGCTGGAGGGATACAACCAAAGAGGAGGAGTACCGATGAATCGTCGCAAATTCCTGGCGCGCGGAGCGGTCGGCGTCGCCAGCGCGGCCGCGGTCACGCAGGCGGTCGCACAGTCGAAGGACCTGCCGAACATCCGTTGGCGCTGCGCATCGAGCTTTCCGAAGAGCCTCGACACGATCTTCGGCGGGGGCGAGGTGGTCGCCAAGCGCGTGGCCGAGCTCACCGGCGGCAAGTTCCAGATCCGCGTTTTCGCGGCGGGCGAGATCGTGCCCGCGTTCGGCGTGGTGGACGCGATCCAGCAGAACACCATCGAGTGCGCGCACACCGCGAGCTACTATTTCGTCGGCAAGAACAAGGCGTTCGCCTTCGACACGACGCTGCCGTTCGGCCTCAACCAGCGCCAGCAGAACGCCTGGATCTACTACGGCGGCGGCCTCAAGCTGGTGCGCGAGTTCCTGCGCGACTTCGGCATCGTCTCCTTCCCCGCCGGCAACACCGGCGTGCAGATGGGCGGCTGGTGGCGCAAGGAAGTGCACACCGTGAACGACATGAAGGGCGTGAAGATCCGCATCGCCGGCCTCGGCGGCGAGGTGATGGCGCGCCTGGGCGCGGTGCCGCAGCAGATCGCCGGCGGCGACATCTACCCGGCGCTCGAGCGCGGCGCGATCGACTCCGCCGAATGGGTCGGCCC
>JAICTR010000106.1 GCA_025936275.1 Burkholderiales bacterium | reverse complement strand
GCACAGCGCTCGCTCGGGCATCCGGTGGCCTATCTCCTCGGCGCGCGCGAGTTCTACGGACGCGACTTCGCGGTTTGTCCCGATGTGCTGATTCCGCGTCCCGAGACCGAGACGCTGGTGGAGGCGGCGCTCGATTTCCTCCGTCATTGCCGCGAAAGCGGGAATCCCTCTGTCCTCGATCTCGGCACGGGCAGCGGCGCCATCGCGGTCACTCTCGCGTGCGAGCGGCCGCAGCTCGCCATCGTCGCCACCGATGCGAGCGCGGCGGCGCTCGACGTGGCGCGGGCCAACGCGCGCGCGCACGGATGCGCGGATCGCATCCGCTTCGCGCGGGGATCGTGGTACGAGGCGGTGCCGCGGCTCGCGTTCGACCTCATCGTCGCGAATCCGCCCTACGTCGCGGCGGGAGATGCGCACCTCGCCGAAGGCGACCTGCGCTTCGAGCCCGCTTCCGCCCTCACCGATGGCAGCGCCGATGGACTCGATTCGATCCGCGCCATCGTCGCGGGTGCGGCGGCGCACCTCGTAGCCGGCGGGACGCTGCTCTTCGAGCACGGCTACGACCAGGCGGAAGCGGCCGCGCGCGTGCTCGAAGCCGCGGGCTTCGACGAGCGCATCGCGCTTGCCGACCTCGCCGGCATTCCGCGCGTCGCCGGAGGCCGTAAGATTGCGTAACGACAACCTTCGCAGGACTTTCGCAGGAGACATGCCATGAGCGTCCAGGACCGTATTCGCGACCAGGTCACCGGCCATCCGGTGGTGCTTTACATGAAGGGCTCGCCGCAGCAACCGATGTGCGGCTTCTCGGCGACCGCGACGCAGATCTTGAAGATGTGCGGCGCGGGCGAGGTGTACACCGTCGACGTGCTGCAGGACGCCGAGATCCGCCAGGGCATCAAGGATTTCGCCAACTGGCCGACCATCCCGCAGCTCTACGTGAACGGCGAGTTCGTCGGCGGCTGCGACATCATGCGCGAGATGTACCAGTCGGGCGAGCTGCAGAAGCTGCTCGAAGGCGCGAAGAAGTCCTGATCCCGTGGCGGCCGCGCGGCGTTCCGGGATGCCGGGCCGCGTCGCGGGCTGCCTCCTCGCGGCACTCCTCCTCGCCGCGCCCGCCGCGCATGCCGCGACGTTCCTCGTCTTCGCCGCCGCGAGCCTCAAGGAATCCCTCGACGAGGTGGCGGCCGCCGTCCGTGCCGCGAGCGGCGACGAGGCGCGCATCGCCTACGGCGCGAGCTCGGCGCTCGCGCGCCAGCTGGTCGCCGGCGCGCCCGCGCAGGTATTCATCTCCGCAGACCTCGACTGGATCGCGTACGTCGAGCAGCGCGGTCTCGCGGCCGGCCCGCCTGTCGCGCTGCTCTCCAACGACCTCGTGCTCATCGCTCCCGCGTCGAGCGATGCGCGCGTGAAGGTGGCGCCCCGTTTCGATCTCGCACGCGCGTTGGGTGATGGCCGGCTCGCCGTGGCCGATCCGCGCGCGGTGCCGGCGGGCAAGTACGCGCGCGCCGCGCTCGCGAAACTCGGTGCGTGGGATCAGGTGAAGGGTCGCCTCGCGCCCGTGGCCGACGTGCGGGCCGCGCTAGCGCTGGTGGCGCGCGGCGAGGCGCCGCTCGGCATCGTCTATCGCACCGATGCGCTCGCCGAGCCGCGCGTGCGCATCGTCGACGCCTTCCCCGCGTCGAGCCATCCGCCGATCGTCTACGGAATGGTCGGGATCCGCGGCGCGTCGGCCGCGGCCCGCGCCTTCGCGGCTTACGCCGCATCGGCCGCGGCACGCGCCATCTGGGCGCGCCACGGATTCGGCACGCCCTAGCCATGCCGAGCGGCGAAGAGCTCGCGATCGTCGTGCTGAGCCTCAAGGTCGCGGTGGTCGCGGTCGCCGCGAGCCTGCCTTTCGCGATCGGCGTCGCGTGGCTCCTCGCGCGGCGCGATTTCCTGGGCAAGACCGCGCTCGATGCCGTGGTGCACCTGCCGCTCGTGCTGCCCCCGGTCGTGGTGGGCTACCTGCTGCTCCTCGCGCTGGGTCGCCACGCGCCGCTCGGCCGCGCGCTCGATGCGATCGGCATTGTGTTCGCGTTCCGCTGGACCGGCGCGGCGCTCGCCGCCGCGGTGATGAGCTTTCCGCTGGTGGTGCGCGCGGTGCGGCTCTCGATGGAGGCGATCGACCCGCGGCTCGAGGCGGCGGGGCGCACGCTGGGCGCGAGCCGCTGGCGCGTCTTCGCGACGGTGACGCTGCCGCTCGCATGGCCCGGCATCGTCACCGGCGCGCTGCTGGGCTTCGCGCGCTCGCTGGGCGAATTCGGCGCGACCATCACCTTCGTCGCCAACATCCCCGGCGAGACCGAGACGCTGCCGCTCGCGATCTACGCGTACACGCAGGTGCCCGGCGCGGACGTGGCGGCGCTGCGCCTTTCCATCCTGTCGGTGCTGCTCTCGCTGGGCGCGCTCGCCGCCTCCGAGTGGCTGGTGCGCCGGCGCAAGGCGGCCTCGCTCGATGCTTGAGGTCGACATCACGGTCCGGCGCGGCGCCTTCCGGCTCGAAGCCGCGTTCGCGAGCGCGGCGCCGATCGTCGCGCTCTTCGGGCGCTCGGGCTCCGGCAAGAGCACGATCGTCGAGGCGATCGCGGGATTGGTGCGGCCGCAGTCCGGGCGCATCGTGGTCGACGGGCGCACGCTCTTCGACGCCGGGCGCGGCATCGACCTCGCGCCCGAGGCGCGCCGCGTGGGCTGCGTGTTCCAGGACGCGCTGCTCTTTCCGCATCTCTCGGTGCGCGCGAACCTCGACTACGGCGAGCGGCTCACGCCGCGCGCGGAGCGCTTCGTCGATCGCGCGCGCGTGATCGAATTGCTCGGCCTCGGCGCCCTCCTCCAGCGCCGTCCCACGACGCTCTCCGGCGGCGAGACGCAGCGCGTGGCGCTCGGGCGCACGCTCCTCGCGAGCCCGCGGCTGCTGCTCCTGGACGAGCCGCTCGCCGCGCTCGACGCGCCGCGCAAGGCCGAGATCCTCGGCTACATCGAGCTTTTGCGCGACGAGATCGCGCTTCCCATGGTCTACGTGAGCCACGCGATCGAGGAGGTGACGCGCCTCGCCGACCGCCTGGTGCTCGTCTCCGACGGCCGCACCGTCGCCGAAGGCGAAGTGGCCGACGTGCTCTCGCGCGCGGACCTCGAGCCCTACACCGGCCGCTTCGAGGCGGGCGCGGTGATCGAGGCGCGGGTCACGCGCCACGACGAGCGCTACGGGCTCACGGTGCTCGGCTTCGAAGGCGGCGAGCTCGTGGTCGCGAACCTGGACGCGCTGCCCGGCGAGCCGGTGCGCGCGCGCATCCGCTCGCGTGACGTGGCGCTCGCGCTCGAGAAGCCGCGCGCCGCGAGCTTCCAGAACGTGCTCGAGGCGCGCGTGGAATCGCTGGGCGGCGACTACGGCGCGATCGTCGACGTGCAGCTCACGGTGGGCGGGGTGCCGCTCGTCGCGCGCATCACGCGCGAATCGGCCGAGCGCCTCGCGCTCGCCCCCGGGTTGCGCGTCTATGCGCTGGTGAAGGCGATCGCGATCGACCGCCGCAGCGTCGGCTACGCCTGATCGTTCCAGGTGACCTCGCCCGCGGCGGCGAGGTCGTAGCCCGTGAGGGACGCGGCATGCGCGGCGAAGCGCCGCGAGCGCGCGAATTTCCAGAGCGACTGCAACGGGGCATCGAACCAGCGCCCGCGCGACACCGCGAGGTCGAGGCGCTCCACCGCGAGCGGCACGAAGTCGAGGTTGAAGAGGCGCGCCACCGCGCGCGCCCCCAGCCCCACGTCCGCCTCGCCCGAGGCGACCGCCGCCGCCAGGTCGCTCTCGGTGGAGGCGGTCTCGGCGAGCGCATGCAGCGCGGAGGGCGCGATGCCTTCGCGCTCGAGCAGGCGATCGAGGAGCTCGCGGCTGCCGCTGCCTGCCTGGCGCAACGCCACGCGCACGCCGCGGCGCGCGACCTGCGCCACCTCGCGCAGCTTCTTCGGATTGCCGCGCGGCACGAGCAAACCCTGCTCGCGGCGTGCCCATTCGATCAACGCAATGTCGCGCCCGCGCAGCCGCTCCTCGGCCGCCTCGCGGTTGTAGCCGGAGAGATCGGCGTTCGGCAGGTGCAGCAGCGCCGCGCAGGCCTCGCCCGCCGCGAGCCGCTCGAGCCCGTCGCGGCTTCCGTGCGTGAGGAGCGCGAGGCCGCAGCGCGATTCGCGCACCGCCCATTCGAGGAGCGGGTCGTGGCTTCCGGCGATGGTGGCGGGCGCCGCAGCGCGTGGCATGGCGCCCGCGGCGCGCGCGGCGAGCCAGCGCTCCACCTCGGGCGGCGAGAAGAGGATCTTCGCGCCGGCGCGCGTATGCGGGATGTCGTTCCGGGCGACCAGGTCGTAGACCTTGCGCTCCTTCATCCGCAGCCATTCGGCGAGCTCGCGGACGTTGAGGAGGGCGGGGGAGGGAGCGGCGGCGCGGGCCATGGCGGGATTCTACGGCCCGGCGCCTCGTCATCCCGCGGCCGCGGGAATCCACCGGCGGGCGTTCCTTTCCAGATTTGCAGATTTTCCGCTATTTTGCAAAAATTCCGGATGACCGACATTTTCGCCAGCCTCGGCATCGCGCTGCGCCTGGTCCTCGAGGGCGACCCCGAGTTCGTGCGCATCGTCGCGCTCTCGATCTCGGTGAGCCTCGCCTCGGCGCTCCTCGCCTGCGCGATCGGGCTGCCGATCGGCGCGGCGGTGGCGGTCTCGAGCTTTCCCGGGCGCGAGGGGCTGATCGTGCTGATGAACGCGTTGCTGGGACTTCCCTCGGTGGTGGTCGGGCTGGTGGTCTACCTGCTGCTCTCGCGCGCCGGGCCGCTGGGCGAGCTGGGCATCCTCTTCACCCCGCCGGCGATCGTGATCGCGCAGATGCTGCTGGTGATCCCGATGCTCGCCGCGCTCTCGCGGCAGACGGTCGAGGACGCGTGGAACGAGTACCGCGAGCAGCTCACCTCGCTCAACGTGCGGCCATGGCGCGCGATTCCCACGCTGCTCCTCGATACGCGCGTCGCGCTCTTCACCGTCGCGCTCGCGGGCCTGGGGCGCGCGTTCTCCGAGGTCGGCGCGGTGATGATCGTCGGCGGCAACGTCGATGGCGTGACGCGCGTGATGACGACCGCGATCGCGCTGAAGACCGCCGAAGGCGAGCTGCCGCTCGCGCTCGCCCTCGGCGTGGTGCTCCTCGCGATCGTCGTGACGCTCAACGCGGCCGCCGCGCTGCTTCGCCAATGGAGCGCGCCGCGCCATGGCTAGCGTGCCGCGAAGCGAAGTGTTGCCGGTGCAGGTGAGCGGCCTCGGGGTGCGGCTCGGCGCGCGCGAGGTGCTGGCGGGCGTCACGTTCCGCCTCGAGCCGGAGCTGCGCACCGTGATCCTCGGTGCCAATGGCGCGGGGAAGACCACGCTCCTTCGCGCGCTGCACGGCCTCGTGCCGTCGACGGGCTCGATTCGCTGGGCGGGCGGCGAGCGCGAGCCGCGCGCCGAAGCGATGGTCTTCCAGCAGCCCGTGATGCTGCGCCGCGGCGCGCTCGCGAACGTCGAGTACGCGCTCGCCGTGAACGGCGTGCGCGGCGCGGAGCGGCGGCGGCGCGCGATGGAGGCGCTCGAGCGCGCCGGGCTTTCCGCGCTGGCCGAGCGTCCCGCACGCGTCCTTTCCGGCGGCGAGCGCCAGCGCCTCGCGCTCGCGCGCGCGTGGGCGCTCCGGCCCCGCATCCTCTATCTCGACGAGCCCACCGCCAGCTTGGACCCCGGTGCCGCGGCGGCGGTCGAGCAGGAGATCGCGGCGATCCACGCCTCGGGCACGCGCATCGTCATGACCACGCATCGGCTCGGCCTCGCGCGCCGCTTCGCCGACGAGATCCTGTTCCTCGACGGCGGAAGGCTCGTCGAGCAAACCCCCGCCGACCGCTTCTTCGAGGCGCCTCGCTCCAAGGAAGCCCGGCAGTTCCTCCAAGGAGAGCTCCCATGAACCGCAAGCGATCGTCCCGCCTCGCGGCGCTGCTCGCGGCATCGCTCCTCGCAATCGCCGGCGTGGCCGTCGCGAAGGACTTCATCACCGTCGCCTCGACGACTTCGACCGAGCACTCGGGACTCTTCAAGCACCTGCTTCCCGCGTTCACGAAGGACACCGGCATCGACGTGCACGTGGTGGCGGTGGGGACCGGCCAGGCGCTCGACATGGGCCGGCGCTGCGACGCGGATGTGGAGTTCGTGCACGACAAGGTCGCGGAGCGCAAATTCCTCGACCAGGGCTACGGCGTGAAGCGCTTCGACGTGATGTACAACGACTTCGTGCTGATCGGCCCCAAGTCGGACCCCGCGCACGTGAAGGGGCTCGAGCTCGAGGCGGCGCTGCGCAAGATCCACGATGCGAAGCCGCCGTTCGTCTCGCGCGCCGACAAGAGCGGCACGTGGGCCGCCGAAGTGCGCGCGTGGAAGCACGCGGGCATCGACATCGCGAAGCAGAAGGGTCCCTGGTACAAGGAGACCGGCTCGGGCATGGGACCGGCGCTCAACACCGCGCAGGCGATGGATGCGTACATCCTCGCCGACCGCGGCACCTGGCTCTCCTTCAAGAACCGCGGCGACCTCGCGATCCTCGTCCAGGGCGATCCCGAGCTCTTCAACCAGTACGGCGTGATGCTCGTGAACCCGGAGAAATGCCCGCACGTGAAGAAGGAGCTCGGGCAGAAGTTCGTCGACTGGCTGATCTCGCCCGAGGGCCAGCACACCATCGCCGCGTACAAGATCCACGGCGAGCAGCTCTTCTTCCCGAACGCCAGGTAGCGAAATCGGGGTCAGACCCCCGTTTCGAAATGGGGGACTGGGTGATCTCAACCCGTCGATGCAACAGTAGACTTCAACACCCCGAGGGGCGTGCGCCAGTTTAGCGTTTCGCGGGGCCGCTCGTTTAGCTCACGGGCGACCGTGTTCAGCTCGGCTTGGGTGATGTTGGACAGATCCTTGCCCTTCGGGAAGTACTGTCTGAGCAAGCCGTTCGTGTTTTCGTTGCTTCCGCGCTGCCAGGGACTTCGCGGGTCGCAGAAGTAGACTTGCACGTCGGTGGCGACCGTGAAGTCCTTGTGCGCGGCCATTTCGCTGCCGCGATCCCACGTGATGGAACGCCGGAGTTCCTGGGGCAAGCGTCGAATGTGCTTGGCCAGCGCTCGAGTGACGGTCAGCGTGTCCTTGCTTTCGACCTTGAGCAACATCACGTAACGCGATCGACGTTCCACGAGCGTAACGATCTGGGAACTGTTGCCTCCCATGAGCAGGTCCCCTTCCCAGTGCCCTGGAACCGCTCGATCTTCGATCTCAGGCGGCCGCTCGTGAATCGACACCCCATCGACGATGCTCGGGCTCATCGCCTTGGCGGCAGCCTTGGGTCTGCGCATGAAGTTGCCGCGCCTGAGATGCCGCACCAGGTCCGCCTTCAGGACATTGCGGGCCTGGACGAAGAGCGTCCGGTAAATCGTCTCGTGGGAGACGCGCATTCGCTCATCATGCGGAAAAGCGCGCGCGAGGCCAACCGCGATTTGTCGCGGCGACCAATTACGCTCGAGCCGACGCGTGACCCACCGGTCAAGCTTCGGGCGGCTGGCCAGGACGCACTCTTGCGGGCGGCGAGCTCGATCCCATGCTCGCTTGTCCGCCGCGGTGGCTCTATAAGCGTCCACCCCGCCATTGCGGCCGATCTCACGGCTGATCGTGGAGGTAGCACGCCCGAGCCTGCGCGCTATCTCGCCCATCGTCATATCAGCCGCCAGGCAGCGCGAAATCTCTTCCCGCTCCGCGGTTTGAAGAACCCGGGCAGAGCGGCAGCGTTGCCCAGGATCGAAGCCTCCGTGGCGCCGCAGAACCTGAAGAATCACCGATGGCCATCGGTCCAGCGATCGGCTGATTTCAACCAGGTTCTGCCCTTGCTTCCATGCGCGCCACAGCGCAGCAAGTTCCTCGTCTGTAAACTTCTTCATTGAACACCTCCCGCGTGAGATTTAAGCAGAGGTGTTGCAACGACGGGTTTACATCACCCAGTCCCCTTTT
>JAICTR010000515.1 GCA_025936275.1 Burkholderiales bacterium | reverse complement strand
GCCGCGTAGTGCGCCTTTCCCCAGCGTTCGAAGCCGCCGAAGCGCCGCCCGATGTCCTCGGCGGCGCGATCGAAGGCGCGCGCGGCCATGTCGCCGCAGGTCTCGCGCTCCTGCGTCTGGACGTCGTCGCACCAGCGCGCTTCGCCGTTCTGGTCCTTCATCACCGCGATCATGAAGCTCGCGCGCATGTCCCAGGACTCGCGGAAGAGGCTCCCCAGCTCGTCGGAATACACGAGGCGCGTGAGCTCGCGGTACCACGCGGCGAAGGCGAGCGGCGCCTTCTCGTCGGCGCGCATGTCGGCGTTCCAGCCCTGCAGCAGGCGCTGCGCCTGCTTCCCGCCATCGGTCACCGGCCGTGCCGCGAGCGCCACCGGCAGGAGCTCGCGCGCGAGGCGCGAGACGGTATCGCCCTGGATCGCCTCGAAGGATGCGAGCGAATGCCTGGGCTTCCTCGCCAGCAGCTCGCGGATGCGGTCCGAGCGATACGGCGGGAACCAGTCGAACGAGAGGAACGGCTTGTAGCCCGGCGGCGTGATCTTGTCGTTCGCGGTCACGATCTCGCCGCCCGGCGGATCCATCACGCGCGGCATCTCCTCGAAGGGCAGGAATCCCTGCCAGTCGTACTTCGCGTCCCATCCCGGAACCGGCACGCGCCCCATCGCCTCGTTGTCGGCGCGGCGCACCGGGACGCGCGCCGAAGCGATGAAGCCGATGTGCCCCGCGCGGTCGGCGAACACCACGTTCTGGTGCGGGGCGGTGAAGTCGCGCAGCGCCTCGATGAACTCGGATTCGTTGCGCGCGCGGTTCATCTCGAACCCGGCGCGCGCGGTGCGGTTCTCGTCGGTGAGCGCGGCCCACGAGAGCGCGAGCACGCTGCCTTGCGGCGCCACGTCGTGCGCGGCCTTCACCACGTCGGAGATCACCGGCCCATGGCGCGTCGAGCGCACCTCGATGCGCCGCTCTTCCTTGCCGACGCGGATCACCTCTTCGCGCACCTCGAACTTCGCGCTGCCGGTCGGCGTCACGTAGCGCGTCGGATCGCCCGGCACCACGCGCTCGACGAAGAGGTCCTCGGTATCGCTGTTGGTGGTGGTCATCGCCCAGGCGAGCTGGTCGTTGTGCCCGAGCACGATGAACGGCACGCCGGGAAGCGTGCCGCCGACCACGTTGCCTTGCGGCGTCGAGACGTGCGCGAGGTACCAGAGCGAAGGCGCCTGCAATCCGAGATGCGGGTCGTTCGCGAGGAGCGGCTTCCCGCTCTCGGTGCGCGCGCCCGAGAGCACCCAGTTGTTGGAGCCGATCGATTCGCCGGGCTGCGGATATTCGGCGAGGAGCTTGTCGACCGGGTCCGCCACCTCGGCGTAGAGCGCGCGAAAATCGGGAAGCGGCGGCTCGCGGTCGCCCGGATAGGGCGGCAGGAATTCCGCGGTGCGCTCGGGGCCCAGCTTCGCCGTGAAGCGTAACCGCGCGAGCTCGAGCCGCCAATTGCCCGAAAGGTCCCACGCCATGACGAGGAGCCAGCCCATGGTATCCGCGGGCTTCCACGGCGCGGGCTCGATGCCGAACACCTGGAATCCCACCGGCAGCGCCGGCTTCGAGGCGAGGAACGCGTTGACGCCCGCGGCGTACGCCTCGAGGTTCGCGCGCGTCTGCGGATCGAGCTTCTCGACGATGCGCTGGGCCATGCGCGCCATGCCGAGCGTGCGCATCAGGCGATCGACGTCGTAGGCGCGCTCGCCGAGGAATTCCGAGAG
>JAICTR010000473.1 GCA_025936275.1 Burkholderiales bacterium | reverse complement strand
TCCGCACAAGATCTACGCCGCGTACGCCGCGGCGATGAAGCACCGCGGCCAGCCGACGGTGATCCTCGCGAAGACCGTGAAGGGCTACGGCATGGGCGCGGTCGGCGAAGGCAAGAACATCGCGCACCAGCAGAAGAAGATGCCCAACGAGGCGCTGCGCCAGTTCCGCGACCGTTTCAACATCCCGGTGGCCGACGAGCAGCTCGCGGAGATCCCGTACTACCGTCCGGCGGAGAAATCGCCGGAGATGGAATACCTGCGCGAGCTCCGCGCGAAGCTCGGGGGCTCGCTCCCGCAACGCCGGCGCAAGAGCCGCGCGCTCGAGGCGCCGAAGCTCGAGGCGTTCAAGCCGCTCCTCGAGCCCACCGCGGAAGGCCGCGAGATCTCCACCACGATGGCCTTCGTGCGCGCCCTCGGCATCCTGCTCAAGGACAAGAGCGTGGGACGCAACGTCGTGCCGATCGTGCCCGACGAGTCGCGCACGTTCGGCATGGAAGGGCTATTCCGCCAGCTCGGCATCTACTCCGCCGTGGGCCAGCTCTACGAGCCGGAAGACAGCGACCAGCTGATGTTCTACAAGGAAGATCGCAGCGGGCAGATGCTGCAGGAAGGCATCAACGAGCCCGGCGCGATGTGCTCGTGGATGGCGGCGGCGACGTCGTATTCGAACAACGACGTGCCGATGATCCCGTTCTACATCTTCTACTCGATGTTCGGCTTCCAGCGCACCGGCGACCTGTGCTGGGCGGCGGGCGACATCCGCGCGCGCGGGTTCCTGCTCGGCGGAACGTCGGGGCGCACGACGCTCAACGGCGAGGGGCTGCAGCACGAGGACGGCCACAGCCAGGTGCTCAGCTCGGTGATCCCGAACTGCGTCTCCTACGATCCCACGTTCGGGTACGAGGTCGCGGTGATCCTGCAGGACGGCCTGCGCCGCATGATGCAGGACCAGGAAGACGTCTTCTACTACATCACGCTCCTCAACGAGAACTACCCGCACCCCGGCCTTCCCGAAGGCGCGCGCGAAGGCATCCTCCACGGCATGTACAAGCTGATGGACGCGGGCGCGGCGAAAGGTCCGCGCGTGCAGCTCCTCGGCTGCGGCTCGATCCTGCGCGAGGCGATCGCGGCGCGCGACCTGCTGCGCGAGGACTGGGGCGTGGCCGCCGACGTGTGGAGCTGCCCGAGCTTCACGGAGCTGCGCCGCGAGGGCATGGCCGCCGCGCGCTGGAACCTGCTGCATCCGGCGGACAAGCCGCGCACCTCGTACGTCGAGCAATGCCTCGGCGCGACCCGGGGGCCGGTGGTCGCGGCGACCGACTACGTGCGCACCTTCGCGGAGCAGATCCGCGAGTTCGTGCCGCGCCGCTACACGGTGCTCGGCACCGACGGCTTCGGGCGCAGCGACTCGCGTGCGAACCTGCGCCGCTTCTTCGAGGTGAGCCGCTACGAGATCGCGTTCGCCGCGCTGCGCTCGCTCGCCGCCGAGGGCGAGCTTGCGCCCGCCAAGGCGGCCGAGGCGATGAAGAAATACGGAATCGATCCCGACAAGCCCGCGCCGTGGACGGTGTAGCGAGCGGCGGCGGCGACAACAACGACAACGAACAGGAGAAGACGTGGCGGCGATCGAGGTGAAGGTCCCGGACATCGGCGACTTCAAGGACGTGCCGGTGATCGAGGTGCTGGTGAAGCCCGGCGACGTCGTGAAGAAGGACGACTCGCTCATCATGCTCGAAAGCGACAAGGCGACGATGGACGTGCCGGCGCCTTCGGCGGGCACGGTGAAGGAGCTGCGCGTCAAGGTCGGCGACAAGGTGGCCGAGGGAAGCTCCATCGTGTTGCTGGAAGGCGCGTCGGCCGAGCCCGCGAAGAAGGAGCCCGCGAAATCCGCGGCGGCCTCGGCGAGCGCAGCGCAGCCCGCACCGCCTGCAACGGCCGCGACGCCGCCAGCACCGCCCGCCGCACCGAGCGCGCCCGCGCAAGCCGCACCGGGCATCGCGGCGCAACCCGTTGCGGCCGCAGCCGCGCCGCGCGACGACGGCACGCCGCCGCACGCGAGCCCCGGCGTGCGCCGCTTCGCACGTGAGCTGGGCGTCGACCTCGCCGCGGTGAGGGGCTCGGGTCCCAAGGAGCGCATCCTCAAGGAAGACATCCAGG
>JAICTR010000197.1 GCA_025936275.1 Burkholderiales bacterium | reverse complement strand
GCCCCGCCACCGTTTCCACCAGCGCCTCGCCGCGCAGCGGCTTCACGAGGTGCATGTCGAAGCCCGCGTCCAAGGCCGCGCGCCGGTCGACCTCGCGCGCATAGGCGGTGAGCGCTCTCGCGGGCACGTCGCCGCCCGCGGCGGCGGGAAGCGCGCGGACCGAGCGCAGCCGCGCATGGCCGTCGGTGCCGGGCATGCCGATGTCGCTCAGCAGCACGTGGGGGCGCCAACGCGCGAGCGCTTCGAGCGCCTCGGCCGCGGACGCGGCGGTGTGCACCTCGGCGCCGCGCGCCGCGAGCAGCGTGCGGATGAACTCGCGCGCATCGTCGTCGTCGTCCACCGCGAGCACGCGCACGCCGCGCAGGCGCTCCGAATCGTCGGCGCGCGGCATGCGCCGCACGTCCGCGCCCTCTTCCTCGTCGAGGGGCAGCGTCACCTCGAACGTCGAGCCGCGCCCCACGCCCTCGCTCTCGACGCGGATCGACCCGCCGTGCATCGCGACCAGCTGGCGCACGATCGAAAGGCCCAGCCCGAGGCCGCCGTGGCGCCGCGCCGACGAGGCGTCGGCCTGCGCGAAGCGCTCGAAGATCCGCTCCATGAACGCGGGATCGATGCCCTCGCCGGTATCGCGCACCGCGAGATGCGCCTCGCCCGCGGGGCACGCGAGCGTCACCTCGACCTCGCCGCCCGCCGGCGTGAACTTCACCGCGTTGGAGAGCAGGTTGCCGACCACCTGCGTGAGCCGCGCCGCGTCGCCACGCACCGGGCAGGGCGGCTCGCCGAGCGACGCGCGCAGCGCCACGCCCTTCGCCTCGAACTGCGGGCGCATCGAGCGCACGGCGTTCTCGACGATGCCGTGCAGGTCGTGGCACTGGATGTCGAGGGCGAGCTTGCCGGAGGCCACGCGGTTCATGTCGAGGAGGTCCTCGATGAGGCGCGACTGCGTGCGCGCGTTGCGCTCGATCACGTCGATGCCCTGGCGGCGCTTGTCTTCCGCGAGCTCGGGCATGCGCAGCAGCGTCGTCCAGCCGAGGATCGCGTGCAGCGGCGTGCGCAATTCGTGAGAGAGCATCGCGAGGAACTCGTCCTTCATGCGGTTGGCGCGCTCGGCCTCGCCGCGCGCCGCGCGCTCGGCCTCGAGCGCCTCCTGGGCGGCGGCGCGCGCGCGCCGCTCGCGCGCCACGAGCAGCGCGAGGAGCGCGGAAAGCAGCAGCCCCGCGATCGCGATCACCGCGGGCAGCGCCACCGCCTGCAGCCAGCCCGCGCGCGAGCGGAAGACGAAGGTCCACGGCTGCCCCTGCACATCCACGGTCTCGCTCCAGGCGAAGCGCAGGTTTCCCGGGACCGAGCCGCGGTGATAGAGGAGCGAGGCCTCGCGGGGCTCGCGCCCGTGGTAGACCGCCATGTCCACCGACGGCTCGATCTCGTAGTCGAACGCGCTGGAGAGGAAGTCCACGGCGCGGATCGGCGAGTACGCGAAGCCGAGCAGCTCCTCGCGGCGCTGCGCGATGGTCCCGGGCATCGCGCCGTCGAGGTACACCGGCAGGTAAAGCAGGAAGCCCGGCTGGCGGTGCGCGTAGATCTCCTGCACCAGCTCGACCATGCCCGAGGCCTGCACGTGGCCGCTGTCGCGCGCGCGCTCCATCGCCTCGCGGCGGATGTCGTTGGTCGCCATGTCGTAGCCGATCGCGGCGCGGTTGCGCGGGTCGAGCGGCTCGAGGAAGGTGATCGTCGTGCGCAGGTCCGGCGCGCCCTCGGGCCATACGTGGAATCCCGCGTGTCCCTGCGTGCGCATGCGCCGCGCGATCGCATCCTCGTCGCCGGGGGCGATGCGCTGCGCGAAGCCGATGCCGAGCAGGCCCGGGTAACGCTCGCGCAGCGCCAGGCGATCGACGTAGTCGCGGAAGTTGCGCACGTTGACCGGCACCTCGCGGCTCGCGAAGAGGCCGGCGGCGCCGCGCAGCAGCGCGACCGACGTCTCCACCTTGGCCAGCACCGCCGCGCGCGCCTGGCTCGCCGCGGCGAGGAACTCGTCGCGCTGGCGGTCGAGCGCGAGGCTCGCGAGCAGCCACACGACACCGGCGGTGACCGCGATGCCGCCGGCGAATGCGAAGAGCGGGGCGCGGTCGCGGCTTCGAGTCGGGGAGAGCATGGGGAAATCGCGCGGTAACGGTTGCCGCCGGGCGAAGCCGCACGGTGATCGATTCTCGCACGGATACAATTCGGCATGCCCGCGCTCGTCCTCGCCCTCGCCTTCGCGTGCAACATGCTCGGCCGCGGCACCGGCGACACCTTCATCGTCTTCCTGCTGCCGCTCTCGCACGATTTCCACTGGAGCCGCGCGCAGGTCTCGAGCGTCTACTCGCTCTATCTCGTGCTCACCGGCATCGCCGCGCCGCTCACCGGCATGATGGTGGACCGCTGGGGACCGCGCTTCGTGTATCCCGCCGGCCTCGCGCTCCTCGGCACGGGGTGCCTCCTCGCCGGCCACCTCGACAAGCTCTGGCAGTTCCAGCTTTGCATCGGGGTGCTGAACGGCATGGGCGTCGCGATGCTCGGCATGGTGCCCGCGTCGATGCTCATCAGCCGCTGGTTCCGCAGCCGCATGAGCACCGCGATGGGCATCGCCTACGCCGGCTTCGGCACCGGGACGCTCCTCATCGTGCCGCTCACGCAGTGGTTCATCGAGTCGCACGGCTGGCGCGATGCGTATCGCATCCTCGGCATCGCGCTCCTCGCGCTGCTGCCGCTGCTGCTGGTGCTGCCGTGGCGCCGCCTCGCGACCGAGGCCCCGGCGCCGCCGCCGCGCCGCGCCGACGCCGGCCCGCTCGAGGAGACGCGCGCCTGGCAGGTGAAGAGCGCGATCCGCACGCGCGCCTACTGGCAGCTGGTGCAGGTGTTCGCGTTCACCGCGCTCGCGATGTACGCGATGCTCGCGCAGGTGGTGGCCTATCTCGTGCAGGTGGGACTGAAGCCGCTCGAAGCCGCGACCGCGTTCGGCGCGCAGGGGCTCCTCTCGGTGATGGGCATGATGGCTTCGGGCTGGGCGGCGGACCGCTTCGGCTTCCGCGCCGCGGCGACCGCGAGCTTCACCTCGACCTTCGTCGGCATCGTCTTCCTGCTGCTGCTCTCGATCCATCCCGCGGCATGGCTGGTGTTCCCGTTCGTGCTCTTCTTCGGCATCTCGCAGGGCGCGCGCGGGCCGCTGGTGGCGAGCCTCACGGCGCGCATCTTCCGCGGCGCCGGCTTCGCCACGATCAACGGCACCATCTTCGCCGGCATGTCGGTGGGCGGCGCGGTCGGCTCGTGGGTCTCGGGCGTGCTCTTCGACTGGACCGGCGGCTACCGCGCGAGCTTCGTGTTCTCGATGGCGTGCATCGTGATCGCGGCGCTGCCCTTCTGGAGCGCGAAGCCGCTCGGCGCGCGGCGCTCGCCGGTATCATCGGAGCTTCGCTAGCGCGAGGAAACAACCATGGACCAGCCGCAACGCCTGCAGGAATTCGTCGCCGCGCTCGAGGCGCTGGTCGATGCCGGGAACGACGAGCCGCGCATCCTCGCCGGCTGCCGCGAGGCAATGAAGCGCCTGGTCGCGGCCGACGACTGGCTCCCCGGGGAGCTCGCGCGGCCGCATCCGCAGTACTACCAGCAATACCTGCTGCATCGCGATCCGCGCGACCGCTTCTCGGTGGTGAGCTTCGTCTGGGGACCTGGGCAGAAGACGCCGGTGCACGACCACACGGTGTGGGGCGTGATCGGGATGCTGCGCGGGGGAGAGCTCTGCGCGCCGTTCCGGCGCGAGGGCACGGCGATCGTGCCGGCGGGGGAGGCGGTGAAGCTCGGCCCCGGCGAGGTCGATGCCGTGTCGCCTTCGATCGGCGACGTGCACCGCGTGAGCAACGCCTACGACGACCGCGTCTCGGTGAGCATCCACGCCTATGGCGCGAACATCGGGAGCGTCCGTCGCCACGTCTACGACCTCGAGACCGGCGCCGTGAAGGAGTTCGTCTCGGGGTACGCGAATGCCTGAGGGTGCCGCGGCCGAGGGCGGCACGATCGCGATCCGCCGCGACGCCGATTGCTGGACCGTCACGCTCGATCGGCCGGAGAAAGCGAACGCGCTGTCGAGCGAGCTCGTCGAGGCGCTGATCGACGCGCTCGCCGAGGCCGAGGCCGCGCGCGTCGCGGTGGTCGCCTTCGAGGGCCGCGGGCGCAACCTCAGCGCGGGCTTCGACTTCGGCGACCTCGAGCGCGCGAGCGAGGGCGACCTGCTGCTGCGCCTGGTGCGCATCGAGACGCTGCTGCAGTCGATCGCGCGCTCGCCGTGCCTCACCGTCGCGTTCGCGCATGGGCGCAACTTCGGCGCGGGCGTGGACCTCTTCGCGGCTTGCCGCTGGCGCATCGCGGCGCCGCAAGCGACCTTCCGCATGCCCGGCTTGGGCTTCGGGTTGGTGCTCGGCACGCGGCGCTTCGCGGCGATCGTGGGACGCGACCCGGCGCGCGAGGTGCTCGAAAGCCTCGCGACGTTCGATGCCGAGCGCGCGGCGGCGGTGGGTTTCGTGCGGCGCATCGCCGCCCCGGAGGAGTGGCCGGCGATCGTCGCCGAAGCGCTCGCCGTCGCGCGCGCCTTGCCGGAAGCGAGCCGCGCCGCGCTCTACGCGACGCTCGCCCCGACGACGGACGATGCCGACATGGCCGATCTGGTTCGATCGGCCGCCGCGCCCGGGCTCAAGCAACGCATCGCCGCGTACCTCGCCGCGCAGCGCGCCGCGCGCTAGTCCGACCGAGCGAGGGCCGGAACTGCGCCGGATGGCGCCCGGTCGATAGTGCATCCACCGACAGGAGCACTGGCCATGGCCGCGATCTCACCCGACATCCGCAACGACCGGCGTAACGGTCCCCTCGATCGCCGCTTGCGCCGCGATCGCGTCTTCGCCACCGCGCTTCCGCTCGAAGGCATCCGCGTTTCCTGGGGCGGGATCTGGGGCGGCGTGCTCACCGCGGTGGGCCTGCTGTTGCTGCTCGCCTCGCTCGGCGCGGCGATCGGCATCACCGCCACCGATCCGACCCAGGCCGATGCCGGCAAGCTCGGCATGGCGGCCGGCGCGTGGCTCGGCATCTCGCTCCTCGTCTCGCTCTTCGTGGGCGGCATGGTGTCGACGCGCATCGGCGCCACCTTCGACGGCTCGACGGGCTTCTGGTCCGGCGCGCTGGTATGGGTCGTGACGCTGCTCGCGATGGCGTACCTCGCGACGACGAGCCTCGCCTCGCTCACCGGCGGGGCGCTGCGCATCATGGGCGGCGCGGCGCAGACCGCGGCCACCGCGATGCAGGGCACGCCCGCGCAGTCGAACGCCGTGAACAGCGCGCAGGACGCGGTGCAGAACCCGGGCAGCGCGGTCGACCAGCTGCGCAGCAAGCTCGAGAACGCGCAGGCGAACGGCACCATCCAGGAGAAGGCCGCGGAAGCGAAGCCCGCCGCGACCAAGACCGCGTGGGGCACGTTCATCGCGCTGATCCTCACGCTCATCGCTTCGGTGCTGGGTGCCGCCGTCGGCCGGAGACGCCATCCGGCTGCGATCGACTAAAGCGGAAAACGCAGATGAACGCAGATAAACGCGGATAAGGTAACGACGAGTTATCCGCCCTCATCGCCCTAATCGCAGCAGCGAGAAGGGGGTCATCTGCGTTCATCGGCGTGAAGGGTTCATCGGCGTTCATCGGCGTTCTTCGCCTTAACCCCGCACGGCAAGCAAAGCGTC
>JAICTR010000226.1 GCA_025936275.1 Burkholderiales bacterium | reverse complement strand
GGCGATCGCCCACACGATCACCAGCGCGCACATCGCGATGAAGGTCGAGGCGCGGCCGGCGAGGTGCGCGGTCTGCGTCGCGCAGCGCGTGAAGAGAGAGACGCCCTTCTTGCCGTTCCCGCCGCTTCGTTCCGGTTTGCCCATACCGGCAGAGACAGGGCGAACGCGGCGGTCGTTCCCGGCGGTGCGCGCTGCGGACGCCGCGCTTCGCGGATTCCGACGCATCGGCGCGCCCGAGGCGCCTCAGGCGAGGATCAGCCGCAGCCCGTTCGCGAGGTAGATAGCGCCGAGCCCGAGCACCGTCCAGCGCGTCCAGCGGCGGAACGACGTGTCGTTCATGCGCTCGAGGACGCCGCGCGAGAGCGAGGTGCCGAGGAGCGCGAGCGCCACCATCATCACCGCGACCCATGGCTCCACGTTCCCGCCGTGCAGCGAGATGATGGTGCCGAAGTAGAAGATCTTGAGGATGTGCGTGAAGCTCTGCGTGAGCGCCTTGGTCGCGACCACGGCATGGCGGCGCATCGCGGTGCGCACGAAGAAGATGTCGAGGATCGGCCCGGAGACGCCCGCGACCAGCGAGACCGCCGCGCACAGCACGCCGCAGATGAACGGCTGGCCGCGGCGCTGCACGTTGAGGTGCAGGCCTTCGGGAAGCCACATCGTCGCGAACGGTGTGAGGCCCATCGCCACCAGCGCCACCGGCTTGCTCACGACGAGGCGTACGAAGATGAACACCAGCAGCGCGACCAGCGCGCCCAGCACGTAGCCGCGGAAGACGCGCCAGTCGACTTCCGAGCGCAGCAGGAGCGCGCGCCAGCCGTTCGCGGCGAGCTGCGTGATGCCGTGAAGCATCATCGCCGCGGGAAGCGGCATCAGCGCGAGCAGCACGCCCATGAGCACCATGCCGCCCGCCATCCCGAGGATCCCGGAGATGAACGAGGTGACGACCGCGGAGGCCGCGAGGATCGAGAAGAGCAGGACGGAGGGAATCGCTAGCCTCGCGTCACGCGCACTGGATCGCGCCTTCGCGCGCCAGCTCGTCGATGCGCGCGTCGTCGTAGCCCAGGTCCTTCAGCACCTCGCGCGTGTGCTGCCCAAGGAGCGGCGAGGGACGCGTCTGCCCGGCACGCGTCTCGGAAAATTTCACCGGGTGCCCGATCGCCTTCACCCGGCCGGCCTTCGGATGCTCGACCTCGATCACCATCTCGCGCGCCTTCACCTGCGGGTCGGCCACCATGTCGGAGGTCTTGTTCACCGGGCCGACGGGAACGCCTTCCGCCTCGAACACCGAGATCCAGTGCGACGAGGGCTCCTTCTTCAGCGCATCGCCGAGGATCGGCACCAGCGCCTTCAGGTTCCTCATGCGGTCGGTGTTGGTCTTGAAGCGCGCATCGGCCGCGAGGTCGGGCATGCCGATCGCCCTCACGATGCGCTCCCAGTTCGACTGGTTCGCGCCGCCGAGGTTGATCCAGCCATCGGCCGTCGGAAACGCCTGGTAGGGCGCGGTGAGGATGTGCGCCGAGCCCGAGGGGCCCGGATCCACGCCGGTCGCGAAGTAGATCGCCGATTGCCAGTACATCTGCTGGATGCCCGCTTCCATGAGCGAGGTGTCGACCATCTGCCCGCGTCCCGTGGCATTGCGCGCGAAGAGCGCCGAGACGATGCCGAGCGAGGCGAAGATGCCGGCGTTGATGTCGGCGATCGGTGTCCCGGATTTCACCGGCGGGCCGCCGGGCTCCCCGGTGACGCTCATCAATCCCGCGACGCCCTGCGCGATGAGGTCGAAGCCGCCCTTGTCGGCGTAGGGCCCGGTGCGCCCGTAGCCCGAGATCGCGCAATAGACGAGGCGCGGATTGAGCGCGTGCAGCACGTCCCATCCGAGTCCCAGCTTCTCGAGCGTGCCCTTGCGGTAGTTCTCGGTGACGACGTCGGCCTCGGCGAGGAGCTTCTTCACCACCTCGAGGCCGCCGGGCTTCTTGAGGTTCACCGCGATGCCGCGCTTGTTGCGGTTGAGGATCATGAACGCGGCCGACTCGCCGTTCACCTGCGGCTCGGAGTAGCTCCTCGTGTCGTCGCCGCCGGGGAGCTTCTCCACCTTGATCACGTCCGCGCCCATGTCGGCGAGGAGCATGCCGCACGTCGGCCCGGCCATGATCTGCGCGAGCTCGACGACCTTGATGCCTTTCAACGGACCCATTTCGGTTCTTTCATTTGCAGTGCGTTAAAGCGGAAACACGGAGACCACGGAGAGCACGGAGGACACGGAGAAAGCCGGGAAGGACGAGGACGGGGAACAAGGGAAAGGGGCGGAGAGCCGGTATGTCATCGGACAAGCGTGCGTGTCGTTGAATGCGGAGCGGATCGCTATGGAACTCGTCGCATCGCGCCTGACACGCAACATTCTTACTGCGGCCCTCGACGTGCATCGCGCGCTGGGGCCGGGGCTGCTGGAAAGCAGTTATCGTGCATGCCTCGAGCATCAAATGCGACTGGATGGCCTCGAAGTCAGGCGAGAGGTTCCCATTCCAGTGCAATTCCGCGGTCTGCGGCTCGACTGCTCGTATCGAGCCGATTTGATCGTGAACGGGACGGTGCTGGTCGAATTGAAGGCGGTGGAACGCCTGCTCCCGATCCATGAGGCGCAAACCCTGACATACCTGAAGCTTTCGGGCCTTCGCGTTGCCTTGCTGCTCAACTTCAATTCGACCAGCCTGAAGCATGGCGTTCGACGATTCGTCCGCTGAAGCGCTTGCATCATTTCCGAGTGCTTCCCTGTGTTCTCGGTGTCCTCCGTGCTCTCCGTGGTCTCCGTGTTTCCGCTTTTGTCATTTGTAGAAAAGATGCACCA
The DNA here is from genome assembly GCA_025936275.1 of Burkholderiales bacterium. Classification (GTDB taxonomy): domain Bacteria; phylum Pseudomonadota; class Gammaproteobacteria; order Burkholderiales; family Usitatibacteraceae; genus Usitatibacter. The sequence goes on along the minus strand of JAICTR010000226.1, from coordinate 2,216 downwards.
GCCCGAGCCCGAACGCGGGCCAGTAGGTGACGAGCATGAGGATCGCGAAGAGCACCCCGATGAACCTGATGTTCGCCCGCGTCACCTCCCACACCGAGGCACGCGCGATGGAGCAGGCGACCATCAGCACCGAGGCCACGGGCGGCGTCTGCTGGCCGATGCCCAGATTCACGGTCACGATGAGGCCGAAGTGGATCGGATCGATGCCCACCGCGTTCACGAGCGGCATCACCACCGGCACCACCAGGATGATCGCGGCGGCCGAGTGCAGGAACATGCCGAGCAGCAGGAAGAGCACGTTGAGCAGCGCCAGCACCAGCCACTTGTTCTGCGTGATATCGGCCACGGCGTGCGCCAGGTGCTGCGGCGCCTGCACCTCGGAGAGATACGTTCCGAGCAGCGCCGAAGCGGCGACCAGCAGCATCACCACGGCGGTCTGCACGCCGCCCTCGATCATCGCGCGCTTGAGCTCCTTGAGATCCAGCTCGCGATAGACGACCAGCCCGATGAAGAGCGAGGCCACCACCGCCATCGCGGCGCCCTCGGTCGCGGTCACGATGCCGCCGAAGATCGCGCCGAGGATGATCACCGGCAGCAGGAATGCCCAGAACGCCTCGCGGAACGTCTTCCCCACGCGCGCCCAATCGAACTTCTCCTCGATCGGCAGGTTGTAGCGGCGCGCGAACCAGTAGGCCGTCGCCATGAGCCCGAGCCCGCCGACGATGCCGGGCACGATGCCGGCGACGAAGAGCTGCACGACCGACGTTCCGGCCATGACCGCGTAGAGGATCATCGGGATCGAAGGCGGGATGATCACCGCCAGCGTGGCCGAGGAGGAGAGGATCGCCGCGGCGAGCGGCGCGGGATATCCCTTGCTCTTCATGGCCGGGATCAGGATCGAGCCCAGCGCCGAGACGTCGGCCACCGCCGAGCCGGAGATCTCGGCGAAGAAGAGCGAGGCGCCGATCGAGACCATCGCGAGGCCGCCGCGAATGAAGCCCAGCAGCGCGCTCGCGAAGGCGATGAGCCGCTGCGAGATGCCCGAGGCGTTCATGATGGCGCCCGCGAGGATGAAGAGCGGGATCGCGATCAGCGGGAAGCTCGTCGCGCCGTTGTAGAGCACGATCGGCAGGTTGGGAAGCGATGCGAGGCCGTGCGAGACGAGCATCGCGGCGACGGCCACGATGCCGAGCGAGACGGCGATCGGCACGTCGATGATCACCAGCGCCAGCACGCAGGCGAAGATCAGCAGGATCATTGCGAGGCGCCCCCGGTGACCGCCGGCGGCAGGAGCGACTTCTCGAGCACGCGCGGCAGCGTGAGGACCTCGGCTAGGACGATCAGCACCGAGCTGATCGGCACCACCGACTGCACCCACGAGATCGGAATGTCCGGCAGGCTCACCATGGAGTCGGTCGAGAGCACGTCCAGCACCTGGTAGCCGGTCCAGCCCATCAGGAGGAAGAATCCGATCGTGAGCACCTCGGCCAGGATGCGGAAGGCGTACCGGCCGCCGGAAGGCAGGAGCGCCATCACCTCCGGGCAGCCGATGTGCGCGCGCTTCACCGAGGCGAGCGCCGATCCGTAGAACGTGAGCCATGCGAGCAGGATCGACGCCACCTCGTCGTACCAGACGAGCGACGCGTTGAACGTGCGGCACACCACGCCCAGCGTGACCTCGAGGAACAGCACCGCCATCAGGAAGATGACGAGCCATTCCAGGGCCGTCTCGTAGCCGGCCCTCAGGCGATCGAAGCTCATGCGGTTACTTGCCCAGGGCGATGCAGCGGTCGATCACTTCCTTCGCGCCCGGCACTTCCTTGGCGAACTCCTCGTACACCGAGCGCGACGCCTTGATGAACGCGTCCTTGTCGGCTTCGTTCACCTTGATGCCGGCCGCCTTCATCTTCTGCAGCAGGTCCTCGTCCATCTTCGCGCCCTGCTGGTAGACGTAGTCCTGCGTCTCCTTGGCCGCCTGCTCGATCACCTTCTGCACGTCGGGCGGGAGCTTCTTCCAGCCGTTGGTGCTCATGATCAGGTAGGCCGGCGTATACACGTGGCCGGTCATCGAGAGATACTTCTGCACCTCGTAGAACTTGGCGCTGTAGATCTGCGAAAGCGGGTTCTCCTGGCCGTCCATGACGCCCGTCTGCAGCGCCGTGAACACTTCCGAGAACTTCATGGGCGACGGGTTGGCGCCATAGGCCTGGAACATC
>JAICTR010000465.1 GCA_025936275.1 Burkholderiales bacterium | reverse complement strand
CTTCAACCGCTGAAATGGGGTCAGGTTACATTTAGAACCTGTCCCCGTTTTCATCGAAAAAAACTTAAAATGGGACAGGTTCGAAATGTAACCTGACCCCATTCGAGTCACGACATCACCGCGAGCTGCTGGTTGGCGGCCTCGAGGCGCTCGACCAGCGTGTTGAGGAAGCGCTCGTCGAAGAGGCGCCGGCACGAGAGCGAGGCCTTGCGCAGGTCGTCGGCACGGATCTTCATCACGATGCAATCGGAAGTGGTGGTCACGGTCGCCGAGCGGTGCGAGCCGTTCTTGTCCTGCGCGAGGTAGGACATCTCGCCGAAGCAGTCGCCCGCGGTGAGCACCGAGAGCGTGCGCTTGCCGCGCGTCACGCGCACGTAGCCGCCGGCGAGGATGTAGAACGAGTCGCCGTGGTCGCCTTCCTTGATGAGCGCGGTGTCGGGATGGAACCGGGCCCACTTGCTGATGCGCATCACCTCCCAGAGCTCGTTCTCGGGGAAATCGCGGAAGAAGGGCAGCGTGCGCAGCACGCTGAAGCGCTCCGCATCCGATTGGCCGCGCTTCTCCTCGGTCTTCTGGTCGCGCTTCCAGGTCTCCGCGAGCGCCTGGCCGAATTCGTCCCACGAGGCGTAGCGCTGCGCCGGGTCCTTGGCGATCGCCTTCATCACGATCGCGTCGAGCTCGGGCGCGAGGTCCGGGCGCGCCTTCGCCGGCGGCTCGGGCTCGGTGTTCACGATCTGGTAGATGACGCTCATCGTGTTGGCGCCCTGGTACGGGAGCTTTCCCGTGAGCAGGTAGTACATCACCACGCCGAGCGCATAGATGTCCGTGAGGTGCGAGGCCTGCGCGTTGCCGGTCACGAGCTCCGGGGCCATGTACGCGGGCGAGCCGACGTTCATGATCATGGTGCGGTCGGAGACGCGGTTGATCGCGGCGCCGAAGTCCGCGATCTTGATGTCGGTGCCCTCGTTGTGCAGGATGTTGCCGGGCTTGATGTCGCGGTGCGTGAGCCCCAGCGCGTGGGCGAAGGCGAGCGCGCGCACGCACTTGAAGACGATCTCGGCCACCTCGCGCGGCTCGAGGAGGCCTCCCGGCTGGCAGAACTTCTCGAGCGTGCCGCCCTCGACGTACTCCATCACGATGTAGCTGTACTCGTCCTCGACCACCGCGTCGTAGATCTGCACGATGTGCGGGTGGTTGAGCTTGCCGGCGAGCGCCGCCTCGTTGAGGAACATGCTGCGGTAGAACGCGACGTCCTCGCTGTTCTTGAGCGCATCCGGATAGGCCACCTTGATCGCGACCTTGCGCTTCGCGAACGGATCCTCGGCGAGGTACACGCGGCCGGTCGCGCCGCGGCCGAGCTCCTGCAGCACCTGGTACTTGCCGATGGTGCGCGCGGCGGCGCTCATACGCAGCGGCCTCCATCGACCTCGAGGCATGCGCCGGTCACGAACTGCGCCTCGTCGGAGGCGAGGAAGAGCGCGGCGTTCGCGATGTCGATCGGCTTGGACATGCGGCCTAGCGGGATGGTCGCCACGAACTTCCTGCGGTTCTCGGGCGTATCGGGCATGCCCATGAACGTTTCGAGCAGCCCCGTCTCGCCGATCACCGGGTTGATGACGTTCACGCGGATCTTGTCGGGCCCCAGCTCCGCCGCCATCGAGCGCGAGGTGACGATCGCCGCGCCCTTCGAGCCGTTGTACCAGGTGAGGCCGGGGCGCGGCCGAACGCCCGCGGTCGACGCGATGGTGATGAAGCAGCCGCCGCCCGCGGCGCGGAAGTGCGGCACGGCGTGCTTCGCGGTGAGGAAGAGCGGCTTCACGTTCACCGCGTAGATGCGGTCGAACTCCTCCTCCGCGACCTCGAGCATCGGGCGGTTGCGGTGCGTGGTGCCGGCGTTGTTGACGACGATGTCGAGGCGGCCGTAGGCATCGAGCGCGGATTTCACGAGGCGCGCGACGTCGGCATCCTTCGAGACGTCGGCCACCTCGGCGCGGGCCGTGCCGCCCTTCGCGGCGATGTCGGCGGCGACGCGCCGGGCGCCCTGCGCGACGAGGTCGTTCACCACCACCTGCGCGCCTTCCTCCGCGTAGCGCCTCGCGATCGCCTCGCCGAAGCCGGAGCCCGCGCCGGTGACGATCGCCACCTTGCCCTGGAGTCGCATTGCCTTCCCGTGAGGGTTCGTTTGCGCGGAATTATCCATGAAAAAAGGGGACAGTCCCCTTTT
>JAICTR010000523.1 GCA_025936275.1 Burkholderiales bacterium | reverse complement strand
CGCGGCGTAATCGCCCGGCGCGAGCCGCGTGGCTTCCTGGAGCGCCGCGTACGCCGTGCCGAGCGCGCCCTGCGCGCGCAGCGCGAGTCCGAGCGCGAGGCGCGCGCGCGCATTGCCTGGCTCGCGTGCGGCCAGACCGCGGGCGATGGCGACGGCTTCGGTTGCCGCGCCGCTCTGCAGCAGGCGCAAGGCCCGCACCAGGTCGCCGTCCTCCGCCATCACACGGGGCGGCGCCGCATGGGGCGGGATTCCGACGCGCGCTCGCGCGCCTCGCGCAGGTACGCGAGCCAGCAGATCGCGCCCGCGGCGATCATCGCGGCCATGCCCAGCGCGAGCCAGCGCGTGTCCGGCGAGAGCGCGGGCGAGATGAGGCCGGCGGTGAGCGTGTTCACCATGCCCGAGACGAATCCCTGCAGCGAGGCGGCCATGCCGCGGCGCGTCGGGAAGAGATCGAGGGTGGTGAGCGTGATCGACGGCATCGCCATGGCGAACCCGATGGCGAACACCATGATCGGCAGCATCGCCCAGGGAAGCGCGGGCCGGAATGCGAAGTTGTACAGCAGGTTCGCCGCCGCCGCGCTCGCCATGAATGCGTAGGCGAAGCCGATGGTCTGCCGCGGCAGGAGCCTTCCCGCCGCGCGCCCGGAGATCTGCGCGCCGGCCATGATCCCGGCGATGCTCGGGATGAAGAGCCAGGCGTACTGGCGCGGGCCGAGGCCGAGGTGCGTGCCGAGGAACACCGGCGCGGACACGATGTACAGGAAGAACGCGTTGAAGTTGAAGCCGGCCGCGAGCGAGAGGAGCAGGAAGCGGCGGTTCACGCCCACTTCGCGATAGCCGGCGAGGAGCGGCACCGGATGGAACGGCTGGCGTTTGCCCTCGGGATGCGTCTCCGGGAGCAGCTTCCAGCTCACGGCGACGAGCACGAGGCCCACCGCGGCGAGGAACCAGAAGAGGGCGCGCCAGCCGAGCCCGGAGAAGAGCGCGCCGCCGATCACCGGCGCCACCGCCGGCGCGAGCCCGAAGAAGAGCGTCACCAGCGACATCAGGCGCTGCGCGTCCTCGGGCTCGAAGAGGTCGCGGATCATCGCGCGCCCCACCACCATGCCCGCGCCCACCGAAAGCCCCTGCACCACGCGCCACACGATGAGGCCGTGCACCGACCCGGTCATCGCCGCGGCGAGCGAGGCCAGGGTGTAGACGACGAGCGCCGTGAGGATCACCGGGCGGCGCCCGAAGCTGTCGGAGAGCGCGCCGTGGAAAAGGAACATCACCCCGAAGGCGAAGAGGTAGCCCGAGAGCGTCTGCTGGATCTCGAGGGGGGTCGCGCCGAGCGACCGGCGAATGCGGTCGAAAGCCGGCAGGTACGCGTCGATCGAGAACGGCCCGAGCGTCGCGAGCGCGGCGAGGAGCGCGGCGAACCCGGCACGCGCGCGCGGCGACGAGGCGATGGGGTGCGGCATCAGGACCCGAAGCGCGGGGCGGGGGCGCCTTGCATCGTCCCCATTCTACGGCGTCGCTCCGCGCTCCCGCGGGGGCGCGCGAAGCGTGTGAACCACGTCACAGACTAACGGCCGTTAAGTCGGTTACAACGGCAACACAACGAGATCGCGCCCCGTCAACGCGCGTGCCGATGCCCCCGATCGGCCGCCGGCCAGGAGGATGCCATGCGATGGACCGT
>JAICTR010000432.1 GCA_025936275.1 Burkholderiales bacterium | reverse complement strand
GCTCTCGCACGAGATCGCGGTGATGAACGAGGGGCGCATCCAGCAGATCGGCAGCGCGCGCGACATCTACGAGCGGCCGCAGAGCGCGTTCGTGGCGGACTTCGTCGGCTCGACCAACTTCCTCGACGGCTCGGTGCTGGGTCCCGAGGACGGCGACAAGCGCTACCGGGTGCGCACCGAGATCGGCGACCTCACCGTGCGCGCCATGGACGCGCTGCGCGCCGAGGACAAGGTGCTCCTGTCGGTGCGGCCCGAGGACGTCGACCTCGCCGAGGCCAAGCCCGACGGCATCAACGTGCGCGAGGCGAAGGTGGACGCGAAGGTGTTCCTCGGCGAGTGCGTGGATTTCCAGGTGAAGCTCGGCGAGCGCACGCTGCTCTCGCGCCGCCACCCGTCGCTGCGCACGCCCGTGGGACAACCGATCTTCGTCCGGCTGGACCCCGACAAGTGCATCGCATTGAAGGCCGCCTGAGGAAAGAATGCAGAAGAAGCACGACAAGATCGCGATCAAGACCGCGACACGTACCTCGAAATACCCGACGGCTCCGACGAAGGACCGCTGGGCCTCCGACGTCATCGTCGACCTGCTGCACGCGTACGACCTGCCGCACGCGTCGCTGAATCCGGGCGCGAGCTACCGGGGGCTGCACGATTCCATCGTGAACTACGGGCAGAACCGCCCGACGATGATGCTGTGCCAGCACGAGGAGACCGCGGTGCAGGTCGCGCACGGCTACGCCAAGGCGAGCGGGAAGCCCATGGTCGCGATCCTGCACAACCTGGTCGGCCTCTTGCACGCCAACATGGCGATCTACTACGCGTACATCGACCGCGCGCCGGTGTTCATCGTCGGCGCCACGGGGCCGATGGACGAGACCAAGCGCCGTCCGCGCATCGACTGGATCCACACCGCGCAGGGGCAGGGCGAGGCGGTGCGCCAGTACACCAAGTGGGACTACCAGCCGCACACCATCGACGGCGTGCCGGAATCGTTCGCGCGCGCCTACGGCGTGATGATGACCCAGCCGCAGGGCCCGGTGTACATGATCTACGACGCGTGGCTGCAGGAGCAGAAATTGGATCATCCCATTGCGCTCCCGCCGCCGCATGCGGTGAAGGTGCCGGCGCGCATCGGCCCCGATCCCGCCGCGCTCGTAAAGGCGGCGGACATGATCGCGGCTGCCGAGCATCCGGTGGTCATCGCCGAATACACCGGCCGCGACCACGAAGCGTTCGACGCGCTGGTGAAGCTCGCGGAGACGGCCGGCATCGCGGTGTACGACATCAACAGCCGCCTCAACTTCCCGAGCCGCCACCCGTTGAACGCGAGCCTCTCCAAGGATGCGTTCCGCGAGGCCGACCTCGTGCTGTGCCTCGATGCGCGCGACTGGGAGAAGCCCACCACGGAGCTCGTGAGCACCACGCGCGAGGTGAAGTCGGTGGTGCCCGATGGGGCGAAGTGGATCGAGATCGGCTTCGGCGACCTCGAGCTCTCGAGCTGGGCGCTCGACTACCAGCGCATGAACCACGCCGACCTGCGCGTGATGGCCGATACCACGCTCGCGATCCCGATGTTGACCGAGCTCCTCGCGGCGCGCATCGCGAAGGATCGCCGGCTCGCGGCGAAGGTGAAGGCGCGCAGCGCCGCGATTGCCGCCAAGACCAAGGCGCGCTGGAAGAAGTGGGAAACCGAGGCGCGAGAGGACTGGGACGCCTCGCCCATCACGCTGCCGCGCCTCGCGACCGAGGTGTGGAACGCGATCAAGGGCGAGGACTGGGTCCTCACCGCGGGCACGCTCGAGGAGTGGACGCGCAAGCTCTGGAACTTCGACCGGCCGTATCGCCATCCCGGCCGCTCGCTCGGCACCGCGACCCAATTCGGCATCTCGCTCGGCGTGGCGCTGGCCAACCGCGAGCAGAAGCGCCTGGTGGTGGACCTGCAGCCCGACGGCGACCTGATGTTCGACGCGGGGGCCCTCTGGGTCGCGGCGAAGCACCGCATCCCGATGCTGGTGGTGATGTACAACAACCGCGCCTACTACAACGACTGGGAGCACCAGATCCGCATGGCGAAGTTGCGCGGCACGCCGGTCGAGCGCGCGCACATCGGCATGGACATGAGCGATCCGGACCCGGATTTCGGCAAGCTCGCGCAATCGATGGGCTGGTACGGCGAGGGCCCCATCGACGACCCGAAGAAGGTGGCCGCGGCCTTGAAGCGCGCCATCGCCAGGGTGAAGGCGGGCCAGCCGGCGCTCCTCGACACGATCACGCAGAAGCGATGAAAGCCGACTCGATCCGCAAGGTGGGATTCATCGGCGCCGGGCGCATGGGGATGCCCATGATCGGCCACGTCGCCCAGCGCGGCTTCGAGGTCGCGGTGCACGACATCGATCCGGCCAAGCGCGCGGGCGTGGAATCGCGCCGCGCGCGCTGGGAAGGCGACTGCGCCGCGCTCGCGCAATGGAGCGACGCGATCCTCGTCTGCGTGGGCTTCGACCGCGAGCTGCGCGCGTTGCTGGGCGAGGGCGGGGCGCTCGCCAAGGCGCCGGCGGGCACGATCGTCGCGATCCTCTCCACCGTGCATCCGCGCACCATCGTCGAG
>JAICTR010000476.1 GCA_025936275.1 Burkholderiales bacterium | reverse complement strand
GCGCTCTCGGTGTCGTAACCGAGGAATTCCGTCGCGCCGAGTTTTTCGCGCAAGGGGAACCAGATGGTTTCGCTGGCGGCATCGCCCGAGCCGGACCATGACGCCCGCGCCTTGACCCGCTGCCGCTCCATCGCGTCGGTAAACGATGCCTGGTCGACGCTGATGCCGCGCGACTTCAGCGCGTCCTGCGTCAGGTCGAGCGGGAAGCCATAGGTGTCGTACAGCGTGAACGCCGTATCGCCGTCGAACATGTCGCCCTTCTTCAGGCCGGCGCTCTTCTCGTCGAGAATGGATAGCCCACGCGACAGCGTCTTGCGAAAACGGGTTTCTTCCAGCCGCAGCGTTTCCTCAATCAGTCTTTCGGCGCGCACCAGGTCCGGATAGGCCTGGCCCATCTCGCGCACCAGCGCCCAGACCAGGCGATGCATCAGCGGCTCGCCGGCGCCCAGCAATTGCGCATGACGCATCGCGCGGCGCATGATCCGGCGCAACACATAACCACGGCCCTCGTTCGACGGCAGCACGCCATCGGCGACGAGGAACGCCGAGGAACGCAGATGGTCCGCGATGACGCGGAAAGACGCCACGCTCTGCTCGTCCGGCCCGCGCCCGAGCGCGGACGCGGTGGCATCGATCAGGTTACGGAAAAGATCGGTCTCGAACACGCTGTCGACGCCCTGCAGGATGCAGGCCATGCGCTCCAGGCCGAGGCCGGTGTCGATCGAGGGGCGCGGCAGCGGCTGGCGCTCCTCCTTCGTCACCTGCTCGAACTGCATGAAGACGAGATTCCAGAATTCGAGGAAGCGGTCGCCGTCCTCTTCCGGGCTGCCGGGAGGTCCGCCCCAGATGTGCTCGCCGCGATCGATGAAGATTTCGGAGCACGGCCCGCACGGGCCGGTGTCGCCCATCGCCCAGAAATTGTCAGACGTGGCGATGCGGATGATGCGATCGTCCGAGAAGCCCGCGATCTTCTTCCAGTGGCCCGCCGCCTCGTCGTCATCGTGATAGACGGTGACGAGCAGCTTGTCCTTTTTCAGCCCGAACTCCTTGGTGATCAGCTTCCAGGCGAGCTCGATCGCGCGCTCCTTGAAGTAGTCGCCGAACGAGAAATTGCCGAGCATCTCGAAGAACGTGTGGTGGCGCGCCGTATAGCCGACGTTTTCGAGGTCGTTGTGCTTGCCGCCGGCCCGCACGCATTTCTGCGCGCTGGTGGCACGCACGTAAGGCCGCTTCTCCTGGCCGGTGAAGACGTTCTTGAACGGCACCATGCCGGCGTTAGTGAACAGCAGCGTCGGGTCGTTGCGCGGCACCAGGGGGCTCGACGGCACGACCTCGTGGCCCTCGCGCGCAAAGAAATCGAGGAAGGCCGCGCGGATTTCGTTGACGCCACTCATCGGTCGAAAACCGTTCCTTTGCCCGCCTTGTCCTGCGAGGCCGCCTTCCTTAACCGGGGCTGCCGGGGCTGTCCAGGAAGGGCAGAGATACGCCCGCACGCCACTACCTTCCCGCGGGGCCGGAGCGTCCGGGTGATGGGTGAGGGGACGCCTCGCGAAGCGCTCCTCGCGGAGGAGGGCGGAAGGATGTCAACGGTGCTCCGTCCTGGCCGCGCTTGTCCCGGCCATCCACGACTTCCTCCCGGCGGCGCGGCGGTTCCTGCCCGGACGTGCGGGCATGACGCGCGTTTTTCGATGCCAGGGGGGCCCCCGCTGGTCATCCTCAGGTGGCGAGCTTGAGGCCGGCGATGCCGCAAACGATCAGCGCGATGCAGGCGAGGCGCGCGGGCGTTGCGGCATCGCCGAACAGCCACATGCCGAGGAGCGCCGTGCCGACGGTGCCGATCCCGGTCCAGACCGCGTAGGCCGTGCCGAGCGGCAGGCCCCGCACCGCGAGGCCGAGCAGGACGACGCTCGCGATCATCGCCAGCGCCGTCGCGACCGAGGGAACGAGGCGGGAGAAGCCTTCGGCATATTTGAGGCCGACGGCCCACCCGCTCTCGCAGAGGCCGGCAATGAGGAGGATGAGCCAGGACATGGGAACCGCTCCGCCACGGGGCGGGGCCGTCCCCACCGATCAGGGTCCGATCTGTCGATCGGGCGAGGCCGTCCTCGCCGGCCCGATGTGGGGCAG
>JAICTR010000051.1 GCA_025936275.1 Burkholderiales bacterium | reverse complement strand
GTGGATCGCGCACCCATAAAGGGGCGACAACTGATCCAGCAGCGAGAGGTAGACCCTGAAATCGCGGTCCTCGCGAAAGCAGGCGCTCTTGTTGTTGCCTCGCTGGATGAGGTGCAGCGGCAAGCCGGGGATTCGGAGGCGAGCTCGGCGGGGCATGGAAACTCCTTCACGACGGCATGAGCTTCCAACGGCGCAACTATCCGATCCGCCGACATTCCGTTCCGCCTAAGGGAAAACGGGGTCTGTCCCCGATTTAATCAGCCCATTGCTCGCGCTCCTGGTCGAGCGCGAGGGCGACGAGCGTGTGTTCGGCGAGCCAGGCGGGGTCGACGTCGAGGCGAAAGCCGTGCGCGGTGCGCGCCGCTTCGATGCGCGGCAGGTCGAGCGCGCGCCGGCTGCGGTAGAAGATCACCGCCACGCGCAGGCAGAAGGCGAGCGCGGCGAGGCGCGGGTCGTCGTCGAACGCGGCGCGCATCTTGGAGAGCTTGCCGCGCTGCGCGAGCACCAGGTTCGAGAGCCAACCCTGCTCCTGGCGCGAGAAGCCGGGCATGTCGGCGTTGGCGAGGATGTAGGCCGAGTGCTTGTGGTACGCGCCCTGCGCGATCGAGATGCCGATCTCGTGCAACCGCGCCGCCCAGCGCAGGAAGTCGGCCACCGCGGCGAGGTCTCCCCGGCCGTCGTCGAGGAGATCGAGCAAGACGCGCGCGAGCGCCTCGACCCGCGAAGCCTGCACCGCGTCCACGTGGTAGCGGCGCGCGAATTCATCCACGGTCACCTCGCGGATGTCGCGATGGTGCACGCGTCCCAGCAGGTCCCAGAGCACGCCGTCGCGCAGCGCTCCTTCCGCGACGGTCATCTCGTCGATCCGGAGCTCGTCGAACACGCCCGACATGATGGCGACGCCACCCGCGATCACCGGGATGCGATCCTCGCGCAGCCCGGGAATCGCGAGGCGGCGCAAGTCGCCCGCGGCGACCAGCTCCCCGCGCAGCCACTCGAGCCCGGCCGCGGTAATGCCGCCCGAGGCGCGATCGTTCCGCGCGAGCACCTCCGCGATCGAGCGTGCCGTGCCCGAGGAGCCGACCGCTTCCTTCCATCCCGCCTTCTCGAAGCGCGCGGCGATCGCCTGCACCTGCTCGCGCGCGGCGAACTGCGCCTGGCGCAGCGCCTTCTTCTCGATGCGCCCGTCGGGAAAGAAGCGCCGCGTGTAGCTCACGCAGCCCATGTAGAGGCTCTCGACCGTGGTGGGCTTGAGCTTCTGGCCGATGATGCATTCGGTCGAGCCGCCGCCGATGTCGACCACCAGCCGGTTCTCGTTCGACATCGGCAGCGAATGCACCACGCCGAGGTAGATGAGGCGCGCTTCCTCGCGCCCGGGCACCACCTCGATGGGGAAGCCGAGCACGCCCTCGGCGCGGCGCAGGAACGGCGCCGCGTTCTTCGCGACGCGCAGCGCATTGGTGCCGACCACGCGCACCGCCTCGCGCGGCATGCCGGCGAGCCGTTCGGAAAAGCGCCGCAAGGCCGCGAGCGCGCGATCCTGCGCCGCCGCATCCAATTGCTTCTCGTCGGTGAGGCCGCTCGCGAGCCGCACCGTCTCCTTCATCGAATCGAGGGGATAGATCTGGTCGCCGGCGACGCGCGCGATGGCGAGGTGGAAGGTGTTGCTTCCGAGGTCGACGGCGCCGAGGGTGTTATATTCCATGAGCGAAGCGGGCGCCGCGTGACGAGCCCTGCACCCGAGTATCGCACACGCCGCCACACGCGCCCCCGCGACCGACCGCCGCCCGCCCATGGCCCGGAAAACGAAGGCCCGCCCCCCGCGCGCCGCGCGCCACGCCGCGAAGCATTCGCCCAGGCATTTCCTGAACCGCGAGCTGCAGGCGCTGGAATTCAACCGCCGCGTGCTGGCGCAGGCCGAGGACCGTACGGTGCCGCCGCTGGAGCGCCTGCGCTTCCTCTGCATCGTCTCCTCGAACCTCGACGAGTTCTTCGAGATCCGGCTCTCGGGCGTGAAGGAGCAGATCAAGCTCGGCTCGGGCGCGGCGGGTCCCGACGGCCTCGCGCCGCTCGAGGTGTTCCGCCAGGTCGCGGCCCGCGCGCAGGGCATCGTCGAGACGCAGTACCGGCTCTTCAACGAGGAGATCCTGCCGGCGCTCGCGAAGGAAGGCATCCGCTTCATCCGCCGCTCGCAATGGAACGGCGTGCAGCAGGCGTGGGTGCGCGATTATTTCTTCCGCGAGATGCGCCCGCTCCTAACGCCGATCGGGCTCGATCCGGCGCATCCCTTCCCGCGCGTCTTCAACAAGAGCCTCAACTTCGCGGTGGAGCTCGAGGGGCGGGACGCCTTCGGCCGCGACTCGCGCGCGGCGATCGTGCAGGCGCCGCGCGTGCTGCCGCGGGTGATCCGCCTGCCGCGCGGCGTCGCGCAGGGCCCGAACGACTTCGTCTTCCTCACCTCGATCCTGCACGCGCACGTGGGCGAGCTCTTCGCCGGCATGAACGTGGTCGGCTGCTGCCAGTTCCGCGTCACGCGCAATTCCGACCTCTTCGTCGAGGAGGAGGAGGTGAAGGACCTGCGCGAGGCGCTGCAGGGCGAGCTTCCGCAGCGCCACTTCGGCGACGCCGTGCGCCTCGAGGTCGCCGACGGCATGTCGGAATCGATGACCCGCTTCCTCCTCGCGCAGTTCGGGCTCGAAGGCGACGATCTGTACGTCGTGCAGGGCCCGGTGAACCTGGTGCGCCTCATCAACATCCCCGAGCAGGTGAACCGTCCCGACCTCGAGTACGCGCCCTTCGCGCCGGGGCTTCCCAAATCGCTCGCGAAGGACCGCGACCTCTTCGAGGCGATCGGCCGCGGCGACATCCTGCTGCACCGCCCGTACCAGTCCTTCGCGCCGGTGATCGAGCTGATCCGCGAGGCGGCGCGCGATCCGCTCGTGGTCGCGATCAAGCAGACGGTGTATCGCACCGGTACCGACTCCGCGATCATGCAGGCGCTCATCGACGCCGCGGCCACCGGCAAGGAGGTGACCGTGGTGGTCGAGCTCATGGCGCGCTTCGACGAGGAGGCGAACATCAACTGGGCGGCGCGGCTCGAGGAGGTGGGCGCGCACGTGGTCTACGGCGTCGTCGGCCACAAGACCCACGCCAAGATGGCGATGGTGGTGCGCCGCGAGGAAGGCAAGCTCGTCCGCTACTGCCACCTCGGCACCGGCAACTACCATGCGCGCACCGCGCGCGTGTACACCGATTTCGATCTGCTCACCGCGCGCGAGGCGGTGTGCGACGACGTGGCCGAGGTGTTCCAGCAGCTCACGGGCCTGGGCAAGGCGACCAAGCTGCGCCACGTGTGGAGCTCGCCCTTCACGCTGCACGCGCGCATCCTCGAGGCGATCGAGGCCGAGGCGCGCATCGCCCGCTCGGGACGCCCGGCGCGCATCGTGGCGAAGATGAACGCGCTCCTCGAGCCGGAGGTGATCGAGGCGCTCTACCGCGCCTCGCAGGCGGGGGTGAAGGTGGAGCTGCTGGTGCGCGGCGTGTGCGCGCTGCGCGCGGGCGTGGCGAAGCTCTCCGCGAACATTCGCGTGCGCTCGGTGGTCGGGCGCTTCCTCGAGCACAGCCGCATCTTCCATTTCCGCGCCGGCGGCGAATCGCGCGTCTACCTCTCGAGCGCGGACTGGATGGACCGCAATTTCTTCCGCCGCATCGAGCTCTGCTTCCCGGTGCTCGATCCCAAGCTGCGGCGCCGCGTGATCCAGGAGGGCCTCGAGCCCTACCTCGAGGACAACACCCAGGCGTGGGACATGCAGCCCGACGGCAGCTACAAGCGCGCGAAGCCGGGGCGCGCGAAGGCGCGCTCGGCGCAGGCGGAATTGTTGAAGGCGCTCGCGCAGGCGCCGGAGATCACGACACCGAAGGCCGCGCGGCGCGCCCGCGCGAAGAAGGGGTAAAGCCGGAACACGGAGACCACGGAGAGCACGGAGGACACGGAGGAAAACCAGAGGGGCAAGGCATGGTAGGAACTTCGAACGTCATGCCAGCTCCGGACCCGCTTCGCATGGTTTCGCTTTTCTCCGTGTCCTCCGTGCTCTCCGTGGTCTCCGTGTTTCCGCTTCAATCGGGAGCGGTCAGTCCCAGAACTTCCACCACGGCGAGCTCGCGCGGTTCCTGCCCTGCGCGGTGAGCTTGTCGCCGGGGTAGTTCTGCGCGAGCACCCTCTTCGCGTCGTCGCGCAGCGCCTTGAGGCCCATGCGGTCGTAGGACTCGACCATGATCTCGAGCGCTTCGCGGCGCGAGGGCGACTTGGGGAAGCGCACGATCGCGTCCTGCGCGCGGTTCGCCGCCGCGAGCCAGGCGCCGCGCGACATGTAGTAGCGCGCGACCTTCACCTCGTGGCGCGCGAGCGCCTCGACGAGGTAGGCCATGCGCGCGCGCGAGTCGTCGGCGTAGCGGCTTTCCGGGAAGCGCGTCACCAGCTCCTTGAAGGTCTCGAACGACTCGCGCGCCGACTTCGCGTCGCGGTCGGCGAGGTCCTGCTTCACGATGCGCCCGAAGGGGCCGAGGTCCTCGCGGAAGTTGGCGAGGCCCTTGATGTAGAGCGCGTAGTCGACGTGCGGATGGTTCGGGTGCAGCTTCACGAACTTCTCCGCCGCGGCGATCGCCTGCGCGGTCTCGTGTTCCTTGTAGTACGCGTAGGCGACCTCGAGCTGGCCCTGCTGCGCGAAGCGCCCGTACGGGTACTTGGACTCGAGCTGCTCGTAGATCTTCGCCGCCGATTCCCAGTTCTTCTGGTCGAGCTGCTCCTTGGCGGCGTTGTAGAACTGCTCCGCGGTCCAGTTCTTGCGCGGGTCGTCGTGGCTGCCGAAGAGGCCGCAGCCGGCGAGCGCCGCCGTGAGGAGCAACGCCGCCAATGCCGTTACACTTCGCGTCATGTCGAATCCCGGGTCGAGGAGCGCGAATTATAGCGCGGGGGAGGGGGCGATCCCGCGCCTGCACCTCACGATTCCGCTCGAGATGGCGGGCCTCCGGCTCGACCAGGCGCTCGCCCGGCTGCTGCCCCGAGAATCGCGCAGCCGCCTCGCGCGCCTCATCGAGGAGGGGCATGTCACCGTGGACGGCTCCGCCGCCGCCTCGCGCCGCAAGATGAAGAGCGGCGAGGCGGTCGACGTGACGCTCGCCGCGCGGCCCGCCGACAACGCGTTCGCGCCCGAGGCGATCGCGCTCACGATCGTGCATGAGGACGAGAGCCTGCTCGTGGTCGACAAGCCCGCGGGCCTCGTCGTGCATCCCGGAAGCGGCAACTGGGCCGGCACGATGCTGAATGCCCTGCTGCACCATGCGCCGCGCACGCGCGACCTGCCGCGCGCGGGCATCGTGCATCGCCTCGACAAGGACACGAGCGGCCTGCTCGTCGTCGCGAAGAGCGAGGCGGCCCAGGCGCACCTTGTGCGCCAGCTCCAGGCGCGCAGCGTGAAGCGCACGTACCTCGCGCTCGCGCGCGGCCGGATCGAAGGCGCGGGCACGGTCGACGCGCCGATCGGCCGTCATCCGGTGCATCGCACGCGCATGGCGGTGGCGGAAGGCGGCAAGCCGGCGGTCACGCACTACCGCGTGCGCGAGGCCTTCGAGCATCACACGCTCCTCGAATGCGGCCTGGAGACGGGACGCACGCACCAGATTCGCGTGCATCTCGCCAGCATCGGCCATCCGCTCGAGGGCGATCCGGTCTATGCCGGCCGCGGGCCGAAGCTCCTCGCGCGCCAGGCGCTGCATGCGTGGAAGCTCGCATTCCGGCATCCGGCGAGCGGGGAGTCGGTGCGCTTCGAATCGCCGCTGCCCGCGGATCTGCGCGCGCTCCTCGCCTCCCTGCGCTCGCCATGAGCTGGAGCGACGACATGCGTTCGGATCTCGGCGCGCACGGGGCGCAATGGCTGGTGCCGGACTGGCCCGCCCCGCGGCGCGTGCGCGCGTTCGTCACGACGCGCGCCGGGGGCGTGAGCGAGGGCGAGTACGCGTCGATGAACCTGGGCGCCACGAGCGGCGACCGGCCGGAGGACGTCGCGCGCAATCGCCTCGTGGTGCGCGAGCACCTGCCCGCGATGCCGCGCTGGCTCGCGCAAGTCCACGGCACCGACGTGGCGATGCTCGATGCCCTCGGCCCTGAGGAGGTGCCGCGCGCCGACGCGGCCGTCGCGCGGCGCGCGGGCGACGTCTGCACGGTGCTCACCGCCGACTGCATGCCGGTGCTGCTCTGCGACGAGGAGGGCCGGCACGTCGGCGTCGCGCACGCGGGATGGCGCGGCATGGCGGCGGGCGTGATCGAGAACGCGGTACGCGCGATGGAGGCGCCGCCCGGATCGATCCTCGCGTGGCTGGGACCCGCGATCGGGCCCGAGGCCTTCGAGGTCGGGGCCGAGGTGCGCGAAGCGTTCCTCGCCGGGGACCCCGCGAGCGATGCCGCCTTTCGCGTTCACGGGCCGGGCAAATACCTCGCCGACCTCTACGCGCTCGCGCGGCGCCGGCTCGCACGCGCCGGCGTCACGCGCGTGCACGGGGGCGGCTTCTGCACCCATCGCGATCGCGAGCGGTTCTTCTCGTATCGCCGCGAGAAGAAGAGCGGCCGCATGGGCGCTTTCATCTGGATCGCGTGATGCTGCTCGCCTGGATCCTCGCGGCATGCCTCGGCGGGACGCTCCTCTCGCTCGCGATCGCGGCCTTCGTCGCCTCCCGCGTGCAGGCGCGCTGGGTCCCGACGCTGGTGAGCTTCGCGGTCGGCGCGCTTCTCGGCGCGGCGTTCCTCGACGTCCTGCCGCACCTCTTCGAGGAGACCCGCGACCCGGGCCGCATCGGGGCCTTCATCCTCGCCGGCCTCCTCGCGTTCTTCGTGCTCGAGAAGCTCCTGCTGTGGCGCCACCACCATCACCATGGCGACGAGGGCGAGGCCGCGGCGGGGCCGGTGCATGCGCATGCGCACGCACGCGGCCATGACGACCAGCGCGTGGGCTGGATGATCGTGTTCGGCGACGCATTCCACAACGCGACCGACGGCGTGATCATCGCGAGCGCATTCCTCGCCGACGTGCGGATCGGCGTGGTGACCGCGCTCGCCATCGTCGCCCACGAGATCCCGCAGGAGATCGGCGATTTCCTGGTGCTGCTGCACTCCGGGTTCGAGAGGAGGAAGGCGCTCCTGCTCAATGCGCTCTCCGGGCTCGCTTCGGCGGTGGCGGCGGTCGCCGCGTATTTCGCGCTCTCCGCGGTCGCGGCGTGGTTGCCGGAGATCCTCGCCATCGCCGCCGCGAGCATGATCTACATCGCGGTCGCGGACCTCATTCCCGGCCTGCACCGCCGCAGCGCGCTCGGCGAGTCGCTGCTGCAGGTGCTCTTCATCGCGCTCGGCATCGGCTGCATCTGGATCATCCACGCGGTGCTGCTTCCGGGGGCATAATTGCAGGCGTAGATTCCCGCCGCCCCCATGCCGAAGAACGGGACCCCGCGCAACGAGAAGGAAGCCGTAGGCCGGCTTCGCGACGCCAACGAGCGCCTCGCGGCGAGGCTGCGCGCCTCGCACGAGCGCTTCGCCTCCGCGCTGCAGTCCGAAGGCGCGACCCCGCAGGTGATGGCCGGATTCGCCGAGGCCTATCGCGCGTGGCTCGAGGCGCTCTGCGCGAAGCCCGAGACGCTGGTCGCGCTGCAGAAGCGCTACATGGAGGAGCAGTTCCAGCTCTGGGCGCGCGCGCTGCAACCCGATGGCCATGGCGATGGCGCGGCGCAGGGCGCGACCGACAAGCGCTTCGCCGCGTCGGAATGGAACGAGCTGCCGCTCTTCCGCTTCTTCCGCGATTCGTACCTGGCGACATCGCGCATGATGATGCAGGCGGTGGACGAGGCCCACCTCGGTCCCGAAACGCGGCAACGCATGCGCTTCTTCATGCGCCAGTACCTCGATGCCGCCGCGCCCTCGAACTACCTCTTCACCAATCCCGAGGCGCTCAAGGCGGCGATGGAAAGCCGCGGCGAGACGCTCGCCCACGGGCTCGAGCACCTGCTCGCGGACCTCGAGAAGGGGCGCATCTCGATGACCGACGAGAGCGCCTTCGAGGTGGGACGCAACGTCGGCGTCTCGAAAGGCGCGGTGGTGTGGGAGAACGAGCTCGCGCAGCTGATCCAGTACGCGCCGCTCACCGCCAAGGTGCATGCGCGCCCGCTGCTCATGGTGCCGCCGTGCATCAACAAGTTCTACATCCTCGACCTGCAGCCCGGGAACTCGCTGGTGCGCTACGCCGTGGAGCAGGGACACACGGTGTTCATGGTGTCGTGGCGCAACGTCAAGGAGGCGCAGCAGTCGCTCGGCTGGGACGACTACCTGCGCGAAGGCGTCATCGCGCCGATCGAGGCGGTGCGGCGCATCACGAAGCAGGAGAAAATCAACGCGCTCGGCTTCTGCGTGGGCGGCACGCTCCTCGCCGCGGCGCTCGCGGTGCTGGAGAAGAAGGGCGAGCATCGCGTGGAAAGCCTCACGCTCCTCACCACGCTCCTCGACTTCACCGAGGTGGGCGAGATCCGCGTCTACATCGACGAGAGCTTCGTCGCGAAGCGCGAGAAGCAGCTCGAGAAGGGCGGCCTCGTGCCGGGCGCGGAGCTGGCGGCGTCCTTCTCCAGCCTGCGCGCGAACGACCTCATCTGGCCGTACGTGGTCAACAACTACCTCAAGGGCCGGGATCCGCCGGCCTTCGACCTGCTCTTCTGGAACTCGGACGCGACCAACCTTCCCGGGCCGATGTACGCGTACTACCTGCGCAACACCTACCAGGAGAACAAGCTCGCGAAGCCCGACGCGCTCACCATGTGCGGCGTGCCGGTGAGCTTGAAGCGGGTGAAGATGCCGACCTTCGTCTTCGCCGCGCGCGAGGACCACATCGTGCCGTGGCGCGGCGGCTACGAGAGCGCGCGCACGCTGGGCGGCAAGGCGAAGTTCGTGCTCGGCGCGAGCGGCCACATCGCCGGCACCATCAACCCGGCGGGGAAGGGCAAGCGCAGCTACTGGGTGAACGATGCGCTCGCGGCCGATCCGGACGCCTGGCTCGACAAGGCCGAGGAGCGGCCCGGGAGCTGGTGGCCGGAATGGATGCGCTGGCTCGCGCCGCACGGCGGGAAGATGATCGCCGCGCGCCGCAAGCTCGGCGACGCCGCGCACAAGCCGATCGAGCCCGCGCCCGGGCGCTACGTGAAGGAACGCGCCTAGGCGCGTCGCAGGTCCCGCGGCATCCAAAAACAAGGAGGAGCGCAACATGACGCAACGCATCGCCCTCGTCACCGGAGGCATGGGCGGCCTCGGCGAGGCCATCTGCATGAAGCTCGCGCGCATGGGCGTGAAGGTGATCGTCACCTACTCGCCGGGCAACACCAAGCACCCGGAGTGGCTGAAAGAGATGGCCGATCGCGACTACCACTTCGCCGCGTATCCCTGCGACGTGGCGACCTTCGAATCGTGCGTGAAGATGGTGGAGCAGGTGGCGCGCGAGGTGGGACCGATCGACATCCTCATCAACAACGCCGGCATCACGCGCGACATGACCTTCAGGAAGATGACGAAGGTCGACTGGGACGCGGTGATCCACACCAACCTGGACAGCGTCTTCAACGTGACCAAGCCGATCGTGGACGGCATGGTCGAGCGCGGCTGGGGGCGCGTGATCAACGTCTCGAGCGTGAACGGGCAGAAGGGCGCCTTCGGCCAGACCAACTACTCCGCGGCCAAGGCCGGCATGCACGGCTTCACCAAGGCGCTGGCACTCGAAGTGGCGAGGAAGGGCGTCACCGTGAACACCATCTCGCCCGGCTACATCGGCACGCAGATGGTGCTCGCGATTCCCAAGGACGTGCTGGAAACCAAGATCGTCCCGCAGATTCCGCTCGGCCGCCTCGGCAAGCCCGAGGAAGTGGCGGGCCTCTGCGCCTACCTCGCCTCGGAGGAGGCGGCGTTCGTGACCGGCGCGAACATCGCCATCAACGGCGGCCAGCACATGTACTGAGGTCAGCGGCAGGTCGGCACGGAAGGCGCGGCCACCAGCCGCGTGATGGGCGTGCGCACCGTGCGCCCGTCGATCGTGTAGCTGAGGAGCGCCGATTCGCCATCGCTGAATTGCAGCGTGATGCTGCCCACCGGCGTGGCCGCGGCCGGCTGCCACTCATCCGATCCGAATGCGGATCCCCGAGTCCGATACAGCTCACCCGAGTAGCTGCCGTCGGACCGCAGCCGCACCTCCGAGCCCACGATCCACGTCGCGCGGTGCTGCTCGTCGTACGTGAACAGCACGGCGAAGAGCACGTCGCCCTGGTGCGCGATGGCGAGGCCCCAGCCGGATTCCGCAGGGTTCCACCAGAGGTCCTGGTAGTTCTTCGCATCGGCGCGGCTGCCTTCCGTGAACGAGCACACCGCGCGCCCGGTCGCGCCGAAGACCATCGGCGCGATGTCCTTCGCGAACGTCGCGCCGTCGATGGAAAACTCGACGCGCGCCGCAGCGGGGCCCGCGAAGACGATGCGCATGCTGCCGGCGTTGCGCATCACCGCCTGGCCCCACGGCGTCGTGCCGAACGTGGGGCCGCTCATCTCGAAGAGGTCGCCGCGGAAATCGCCGTCGGCCTGCTCGCGCATCGCCGAGGCGATGTACCAGCGCGGCTCGCCGCTCGACGCGTAGCCGAAGAGCGTCGCCATGATCACGCCCCCCTGGTGCTGCACGCTCAGCCCCCATCCCGGCTCGGCCGGATCCCACCACAGGCCGGTGAAGTTCGAATCCGGCGCGTGCGCGCTGAGGTACGGCGCGAGCTTGGGCCACATCCGGTCGAGGCGCGAGTACACGTCCTGGCCGCTCGGCGCGCCGCCGGTGCACGCGGAGTTTCCGCCGATGAGCGTGCC
>JAICTR010000022.1 GCA_025936275.1 Burkholderiales bacterium | reverse complement strand
TGGGCCGGGCGCTGCTGGTTGTTCTGCAGCTCCTCCATGACGCTCTCGTCGCGGCTCGCGAGCCGGTCGATGTCGTGGGTGAACCGGTTGTAGGCGATGCCGGCCGGAATCGCGGCAAAGAGCCCCATGGCGGTCGCGACGAGCGCCTCGAGTCCCATCTCTCGTTCCTCGCCTCGGTCGGGTCGGTGAGCCCCTACGTCGGCCTGTTCGGCACGGTGTGGGGCATCATGAATTCGTTCCGGGGCCTCGCCAACATGTCGCAGGCGACGCTCGGCGCGGTGGCGCCCGGCATCGCCGAGGCGCTGATCGCCACCGCGATGGGCCTGTTCGCCGCGATCCCCGCCGTGATCGCGTACAACCGCTTCAGCCACGACATCGACCGCCTCGCCATCCGCTACGAGAGCTTCATGGAGGAGCTGCAGAACATCCTGCAGCGCCAGGCGCACGTCGCCGATCGCGACATGACCACCACCGTGGTGCAGCGCCCGCGATGAGGGTGGGATCTTCCGGACGCCGCGCGCGGCGCTCCATGGCCGAGATCAACGTCGTGCCGTACATCGACGTGATGCTGGTGCTGCTCATCATCTTCATGGTGGCCGCGCCCCTCATCAATCCGGGGCAGATCGACCTGCCGTCGGTCGGCCGCAAGCTCGATCCGGCCGTGGCACCCATGGAGGTGCGCGTGCGGCTGAACGGCGATCTCTCGCTCGTCGATCGCACCCGCACCAGCGAGGAGCTGCGCGTCTCGCGCGGCCAGCTGCTCGATCGGGTGCGCGAGGCGCAGCGCGCGCATCCCGACCAGGCCGTGGTGATCGCGGGCGATCGCAAGGTGGCCTACGAGGAAGTGCTGAAGGTGCTCGACCTGTTGCAGCAGGGCGGCGTGAAGCACGTGGGCCTGCTCGCGCGGCCGGCCGCTTCGTGAGCCGCGAGCGCGCCGAGGCGCCGCAGGCGCTGCGCAGGCCGCAGCAGCCCGGACGCGGGCGCGCGATCGTGCTCGCGGTGATCGTGCACGTCCTCTTCTTCGCGCTCATCGTCTTCGGCGTGCGCTGGCAGAGCCATCCCACCGCGCCGATCTCCGCGGAGCTCTGGGACAAGCTGCCCCCGGCGAAGCCCGCCGCCAATCCGCCGCCCGCGCCAAAGCCGAAACCGGAGCCGAAGCCGCAGCCGAAGCCCGCACCCGAGCCGCAGCCGAAGCCCGAGCCGGCGAAGCCGCAGAACTTCGGCCCCGTCGCGCCACAGCAAGCGAAGCCCGCGCCGCTGCCCGATGCGGCGCAGATCGCGGCCAAGGCCGAGCGCGAGAAGCAGGCGCGCGAGGAGCGCGAGCGCCTCGAGCACGAGAGGCAGCAAGCCGAGGAGAAGAAGCGCCAGCGGGAGGCGGCGGCGGCGAAGAAGCGCGCGCAGGAGGAGGCCGCCCAGAAGAAGCGCGAGCAGGAGCAGGCGGCCAAGAAGAAGCGCGAGCAGGAGGAGGCGGCGAGGAAGCAGCGCGAGGAGGAGAAGCGGCTCGCGGAGGAACGGGCGAAGGCGGAGGCCGCGGAGCGGGCGCGCCAGGCGGCGGCCACGGCACGCCAGATGGAGATCCAGAGCTGGGTCGACAAAATCAAGACTAAAATACTCTCCAGGGCCAACGTGCCGGACACGGTGGCCACGGGGACGGAGCTCAACGTGCGCATCCGCATCCTTCCCGGTGGCGACGTGCTGAGCATCCAGGTGACGCGAAGCACGAACCCGACGTACAGTGCCGCGATCGAGCGCGCCATCCGCAGCGCGCAGCCGCTTCCCGTGCCTCCCGCGAACTCCGACCTCTTTCCCGAATTCCGCGACCTCAACCTGAACTTCCGGCATGAACGCTAGCTTCCGATCCATCCCGCGCTTGCTCATCGGCGCGCTTGCGCTCTGCGCCGCGCTCGGCGCGCGCGCGCAGCTCACCATCGACATCACCACCAGCGGCGCGCGGCAGGTTCCGATCGCCGTGGTGCCCATGGCGGGCGAGGCCGGCCAACCGCAGTCGGTGAGCCAGGTGGTGGGCGCGGATCTTTCGCGCACCGGGCTCTTCCGCCTCGTCGACACGACGGGCATCACGCCGCTTCCCAGCGAGCCCTCGCAGGTGAGCTTTCCCGACTGGGCGAGCCGCAATGCCGAGGCGCTGGTGATCGGCAAGATCGAGCCCTCCGGCGACGGCCGGCTCGAGGTGCGCTTTCGCCTCTTCGACGTGCAGAAGCAATCGCAGCTCGCGAGCTACTCGTATGTCGTCTCGCCGCAGCAGCTGCGCGCCACCGCGCATCGCATCGCCGACGTGATCTACGAGAAGCTCACGGGCGACAAGGGCGTGTTCTCGACCAAGATCGCGTACGTGGTGAAGCGCAACGAGCATCGCTTCGAGCTGCAGGTGGCCGATGCCGACGGCTACAACGCACAGTCGATCCTCGCCTCGAACGAGCCCATCATGTCGCCCGCGTGGTCGCCCGACGGCAGCCGCCTCGCCTACGTCTCCTTCGACCAGAAGAAGCCGATGGTGGTCGTGCAGAACCTCGCCGAGGGCACGACGAAGATCGTCGCGAACTTCCGCGGCAACAACAGCGCGCCGGCGTGGTCGCCCGACGGGCGCTTCCTCGCCGTGGCGCTTTCCAAGGACGGGCTCACGCAAATCTATCGCATTCCGGCGACCGGCGGCACGCCGCAGCGGCTCACCGACTCGAGCGACATCGATACGCAGCCCGCCTTTTCGCCCGACGGGCAATGGATCGCGTTCACCTCGGACCGCGGCGGCTCGCCGCAGCTCTACCGCATGCCCGCTGGCGGCGGACCCGCGCAGCGCCTGACGTTCGAGGGCAACTACAACGTCGGCCCGCGCTTCAGCCCCGACGGCAAGTACCTCGCCTTCGTGCAGCGCACCGACGGGCGCTACCGCATCGCCTCGCTCGAGCTCGCCACGGGACAGCTCCTCACGCTCACCGACGGCACGCTCGACGACTCGCCGAGCTACGCGCCCAACGGTAAGATGATCCTCTACGAAGCTCAGGTCGGCGGCCGCGGCCAGCTCGCCGCGGTGTCCGGAGACGGGCGCGTGCGCCAGCGGCTCACCTCGTCGGCCGGCGACGTCCAGGATCCCGCATGGGGTCCCATGCCGACCAATTGAGCGGATCGCAGAGTCCGCACGTCCTGCCTCAACTTCCCTCAAAGGAGAATCGCAAAATGAAGAACATCGCTGTCTACCTCGGCCTCGCCATCCTCGCCGCCGCATGCGCGAGCGAGACGCCGAAGTCGGAGGCTCCCGTCACCGAGGGCGGCAAGGCCACGGCCCCGTCGACGAGCCAGGGCACGGGCTCCACGAGCTCGCCGGCGCAGTCCGCGGACGTGCAGGGCAACCCGCTGCACGATCCGAACAACGTCCTCTCGAAGCGCAGCGTGTACTTCGATTTCGACTCGAACGTGGTGAAGGACGAGTTCCGTCCGCTGGTGCAGGCGCATGCGCGCTACATGGTGGAGCACCGCGACTCGCGCGTGCGCATCGAGGGCAACTGCGACGAGCGCGGCAGCCGCGAGTACAACCTCGCGCTCGGCCAGCGCCGTGCCGAGGCGGTGAAGAAGATCATGACCGTCCTCGGCGCGCCGGACGCGCGCATCGAGACCATCAGCTACGGCGAGGAGAAGCCGGTCGCGATGGGCCACGACGAGTCGTCCTGGGCGAAGAACCGCCGTGCGGACATCAAGTACGCGGGTGAGTGAGCCGCGCATGGCGAAGGCGGTGCGCGTCGCCGCGCTCGCCTTCGCGCTCGCCGCGTCCTGCAGCGCGCGTGCCGGCCTCTTCGACGACGACGAGGCGCGGCGCCGCATCGACCAGCTGCGCCAGGAGCTCGCGCAGCAGGGCAAGGACAACGAGGCGCGCATCCAGAAGCTCGAAGGCCAGCTTTCGCACATCGGCGTGGTCGAGCTGGTGCAGCAGATCGAGCAGCTGAACGAGCAGATCGCCCGCCTGCGCGGCCAGATCGAGGTCCTTGCCAACGAGAACCAGCAGCTGCAGAAGCGGCAGCGCGATTTCTATCTCGACCTCGATTCGCGGCTGAAGCGCCTCGAGACGCCGTCGGGCGCGAGCGCGCCGGGCGCCGCGCCTTCACCTCCCGGAGCCTCGCCTCCGGCGGCGGCTTCGGGTTCCCCGGGCGGCGCGGGCGATTCGACGCCCACGACGGCGAAGCCCGCCTCGCGGGACGACCAGGCGCGCGAGATGAAGGCGTACGACGCGGCATCCAACCTCTTCCGGCGCAATGACTTCACCTCGGCCGTGGACGCGTTTCGCGCGTTCCTCGCGGATTATCCCGACAGCGCGCTCGCGCCGAACGCGTCCTACTGGATCGGCATCAGCTACGCGAATCTCAAGGACTACCCGCACGCGCTCGCGGTGCAGCAGGAGCTTCTCGCCAAGCACCCGCAATCGGCGAAGGCGCCCGATGCGTTGCTCGCGATCGCCGCGATCCAGGTCGAGCAGGGCAAGGCGGCGGATGCGCGGAACACGCTCGAGGACCTGATCGCCCGCTATCCGACTTCGGATGCGGCGGGGAAGGCGCGCACGCGGCTCGCGGCGTTGCGGCGCTAAGCGCCGCGGTGAAGCGCGCCGTCGTCCTCCTCTCCGGCGGGCTCGACTCCGCGACCGTGCTCGCCATCGCGCGCCAGGAAGGCTGGCGCTGCCACGCGCTTTCCATCGATTACGGCCAGCGCCATCGCGCGGAGCTCGCCGCGGCGGCGCGCGTCGCGGCTGCCCTGGGCGCCGCGGAGCATCGCGTCGCCCGCGTGGATCTCGCGGTCTTCGGCGGATCCGCGCTCACCGATCCCGCGATCGCCGTGCCGCGCGCGCCCTCGAGCGGCATCCCGGTGACCTACGTGCCGGCGCGCAACACCATCTTCCTCGCGGTCGCGCTGGCGCATGCCGAGGTCGTGGAGGCCGACGCGATCTTCACCGGCGTGAACGCGGTCGACTATTCGGGCTATCCCGATTGCCGGCCGGAGTTCCTCGCGGCGTTCGAGCGCGTCGCGAATCTCGCCACCAGGCGTGCGGTGGAGGGCGCGCCGATCCGCATCGAAGCGCCGATCGTGCGCCTCTCCAAGGCTGAGATCGTGCAGCGCGGAGATGCCCTGGGGGTCGATTACTCGATGACGGTGTCCTGCTACGACGCGGATCGCGAGGGACGCGCCTGCGGCACTTGCGATGCCTGCCGCCTCAGGCGCGAGGGCTTTCGCGCCGCCAAGCTCGCCGATCCCACGCGCTATCGCGACGGCGCGACATTCGCATGACTTCCATCCGGGGAGTGCATCCTTGAGCGCAGGCGGGCATCTCGCGGCAATCGTGGCCTGGGGCGGCTTCGCGCTCGGCTTCGTGTTCGGCGCGGTCGGCAATCGGACGAATTTCTGCACCATGGGCTCCGTGTCCGACGTGGTCAACATGGGCAGCTGGGCGCGCATGCGCATGTGGCTCCTCGCCATCGCGGTGGCGATCATCGGCACCCACGCGCTGCAGCTCGCCGGGCTGATCGACGTCGAGAAGTCGCTCTACACGCGCGCGCACTTCACCTGGCTCTCGTACATCGTGGGCGGGCTCCTCTTCGGGATCGGCATGACGCTCGGCTCCGGGTGCGGCAGCAAGACCCTGATCCGCATCGGCGCCGGCAACCTGAAGTCGCTGGTGGTATTCGTATTCCTCGGCATCGCCGCGTACATGACGCTCAAGGGCGTGCTGGCGGTGTGGCGCACCCGCTGGATCGATTCGGTCGCGCTGGACCTCGGGGCGCACCAGGACATTCCGTCGCTGCTCGCGTGGGTCACGGGGCTCCAGCCGCGTGTGGCGGAGGTCGCCGCCGCGGGCGTGGTCGCGGCCGCGTTGCTGGTCTTCGTCTTCAAGGACCGCCAATTCCGGACGAGCTTCGACCATATTCTCGGCGGCGTGGTGGTGGGCCTGGTCGTGGTGGGCGGCTGGTACCTCACCGGCCACGTCGGCTATGGCGAGAATCCGGACACGCTCGAGACGATGGCGATGGGCACCAACAGCCACCAGATCGAGTCGCTGTCGTTCGTCGCGCCCGTCGCCTACACGCTCGAGCTGGGGATGCTTTGGACCGACTCCTCGCTCGCGGTCACCTTCGGCGTCGCGGCGGTGCTCGGCATGATCGCCGGCTCGCTCGCGTATGCGCTCGCCTCGCGCTCGTTCCACTGGGAAGGCTTCGCCGGCCCCGCCGACACCGCGAGCCACATGGTGGGCGGGATGCTGATGGGCTTCGGCGGCGTGACCGCGCTCGGCTGCACCATCGGGCAGGGGCTGAGCGGCTTCTCCACGCTCGCGCTCGGATCGATCCTCACGTTCCTCGCGATCGTCACCGGCTCGGCGCTCACGATGAAGTGGCAATACCACCGCATCATGCGTGAAACGTAGGCGCGAACGCGATTCCGGTTTGACCCGATTTCTCGCCGCCCGCTATAATTTCCGTTTCCTCCGGGGCGTTAGCTCAGCTGGTAGAGCAGCGGACTTTTAATCCGTTGGTCACTGGTTCGAATCCAGTACGCCCTACCCCTTCAAGACGATCCGCCCGACCCGATCGGCGCATCGGCCGCGCGGAACAATCGAGCGCAGGCGGTGTTCATCCGTTACCCGCGGGAACGTCTCGCCGCGCGCGGTCCACCGGAGGCCCCATGAAGACTTGCATCGCCCTTGCCGGCCTCGCGCTCGCCGCGTGCGCATCCTACAGCGGGAATGGCCTCAAGCCCGGCGCCGCCACGGAGAACGATGTGCGCGCGACCATGGGACGGCCGGCCCTCGAGCTGCCGGACCGCGGCGGCGGAAAAGAGCTGATCTATCCCAAGGGGCCGCTCGGCACGCAGACCTTCATCGCGCACGTGGATGCCAAGGGTGTGCTGGCCGGCATCGACCAAGTGCTCGATGACGACCACTTCCGCGACATTCGCGAGGGCCAGACGCGCGACGACGTCCTGCGCATGATCGGCCCGCCGGGAGAGACCATGGGGTTCCGCAGCGGCAACTACGCGTGGCAGTACCGCTTCATGGATACCTGGGGCTACCTCTCCAATTTCAACGTCACGTTCAACCGCGAAGGCATCGTGGTGGACAAGATCGCGATCCGGATCGAGCGCAACGACGCCGCGGACCACTAGCGCCGCGCGGCCGCAAGCCGCCGCTCGAGCCGCACGATTCGGAATGGATATTCGTGGCGTTCGTCGGCCGCGTGCCGTGCCACCTCGATTTCGCGCCACTCGCTGCGATCGAAATCCGGGAAGTAGGTGTCGCCCTCGACATCCGCCTCGACCTCGGTGAGATGGATGGTGTCGGCGTCGGGCAGGCTCTCCTCGAAGAGCGTCGTGCCGCCGATGACGCACGCTTCCTCGGCACCTTCGGCCGCCTTCCACGCCTCCGCCATCGAGTGGACCACCACGCAGCTGGGAGCCTGGAGGCTGCGGTCGTGAGTCACCACGATGTTGGTGCGCCCGGGCAGCGGCTTGCCGATCGATTGCCAGGTGCGGCGGCCCATGATGACCGGGTGTCCCATGGTGACCTGCTTGAAGTACTTCAGGTCGTCCGGCAGGCGCCACGGAAGCCGGTTGTCGCGTCCGATCACGCCGTTGCGCGCGACGGCGACCACGAGCGAGCGATGCATCGCTAGACCGCGATCGGCGCGCGGATCGCCGGATGCGGGTCGTAACCCTCGAGCGTGAAGTCCTCGTAGCGAAAGGCGAAGAGGTCCTTCACCGAGGCATCGAGCCGCATCGCCGGCAAGGCGCGCGGGGTGCGCGCGAGCTGCTCGTCGGCCTGCTCGAGGTGGTTGAGGTAGAGGTGGGCGTCGCCCAGCGTGTGAACCAGCTCGCCGGGCGCGAGGTTGCAGACCTGCGCCACCATCATCGTGAGCAGCGCATACGAGGCGATGTTGAACGGCACGCCGAGGAACATGTCGGCGCTGCGCTGGTACATCTGGCACGAGAGGCGGCCCTCGGCGACGTAGAACTGGAACATCGCGTGGCAGGGCGCGAGCGCCATGCTTGGAATGTCCGCCACGTTCCAGGCGGAGACGATGAGCCGGCGCGAATCGGGGTTGCCGCGGATCTGCGCGAGCACCGCCGAAAGCTGGTCGATGTGGCGGCCGTCGGGCGCGGGCCAGGAACGCCATTGGTAGCCGTAGATCGGCCCCAGCTCGCCCTGGGCGTCGGCCCACTCGTCCCAGATGGTGACGCCGTGCTCCTGCAGCCAGCGCACGTTGGTGCTGCCCTGCAGGAACCAGAGCAGCTCGTAGATCACGCTCTTCAGGTGGATCTTCTTGGTCGTGACGAGGGGGAAGCCCTTCGCAAGGTCGAAGCGCATCTGCGCGCCGAAAACGGAGAGCGTGCCGGTGCCGGTGCGGTCGTCCTTGCGCGTGCCTTGGGTGCGCACGTGGCGCAGGAGATCAAGGTAGTTCTGCATGCGGTGTCGCTCGATTCTATCCCAATGAAAAAGGGGCCTTGCGGCCCCTTTTCTTGCTGCGGTGACTGCTGGATCAGCGGAACTCGTATTTCACGACGCCGTACACGAAGCGGGCTCGAGCGTCGTACTGCTGCGGGTCGTAGCCCACCTGGAACGTGTTCTGCTGGTTCGTCGCCGGCGGGTCGGTATCCATCAGGTTCTTCACGCCCAACGTGAACGTGAAGTGCTTGAGCCCGGTGTACGAGCCCTGCAGGTCCCAGAGGCTCAACGTGCCGACCGTGCGCTGGTTGCCGTTGAAGTCCGTCTGCCAGTCGGTGTAGCTCGACTGGTAGGTGTTTGCGAGCGTCGCGGACCACGGACCCTGATCCCACGTCACGGAGGCGTAGTGCTTCCAGCGCGGGATCACGCCCACCACGACGTTGCCGAACGCCGTGCCCACGAAGCCGCTGTACGTGCCATCGATGTTCTGACTGTCGTAGCGGCTGTAGTACGTGCCGGCGATGTCGAAGCGGAGCCGACCATAGCGCATATGCGGCCACTTGTAGTGCGCCTCGACATCGATGCCTTCGATGTGGGTCGAACCGAGGTTGATGTACGTCTGGTCGATCTGCAGGATGCGTCCCGGCAGGCCGCCTTCGTCCGGCGCCCGGTGGACCAGGCCTCCGAACTGCCCCAGGTCGCCGAGGATCGTCGTGACCGGGATGCCGTTGGTGATGCCGTTATTCAGGCGAATCTTGAAGTAATCGGCCGACACCGAGAACGCGTTGGTGGGCTCGAACACGATGCCCGCCGTGAACTGCTCGGACTTCTCGGGCTCGAGGCTCGGGTTGCCGCCGAACACGATGCCGAACTGCGTGACGCAGTCGATACCGGTGTTGCCGGTGACCGGGCAACGGACCGGATCGGAAAGGCCCGTCTGCGAGACGCCCGAGATCTGCGGCAGGTTCAGCTGGTACAGCGACGGCGCGAGGAAGCCCTTGCCGTAGGAGGTCCGGAGCAGGACGTCGCGGTTCGGCTGGAAGCGCAGGCTCACCTTCGGGTTGTTGGTGCGGCCAAAGTCGCTGTAGTCGTCCGTGCGGATCGCCGCGTCGAGCTCGAGGTTGCGCAGGAGCGGGATGTTCACCTCGGCGAACGCGGCGCGCACGTCGCGATCGCCGTGCACGGCGCCGGAGCTGCCGCCATAGCCGGTGATGTCGCCGCCGACATAGTCGGCGACCGGATTCTCGTCCAGCTTCTCCTTGCGCAGATCCACGCCGATGGCGCCGGCGACCGTGCCGGAGCGCAAGCTGAAGAGATCGCCCGACACCTTCGCGTTCACGGCTGCCGTCGATGAGGTGTTGGTCAACACGTCGCCGATGAAGTCCGACTGGTGCAGCAGCGCGAGCTGGTCGGCGGGGAGGTCCACTGCGGTGAGATCGATCTGCCCGCTGTTCAGGATCGGCAGGAGGCGCGAGTACAGGAAGAAGCCGCCGTTGGTGTGCTCGACCGTCTTGCCGTGCGCATACGAATACGAAATGTCCGTATCCCAGCGATCGGCGATGCTGCCCTTCAGGCCGCCGACGATCTGGTAGCCGGTGTTGGTGTCGGTCGTGTCGCGCGGGCCGAGCGGGGTGGTGCGCCAGCGGACGTTGAGCGGCTCGCCGTCCACACCGGCCGCAGCCGCGGCGGCGTGCGGATAGAACGGGCTATCCGGCTGCACGGTGATGGTCGCGGGAATGTCGCCGTTCGGGCCGTACTGGAACACGCTGGAGATCGGCGCGCCCTGGATGCGGAAGCGGTTCTCGTCGCGGCCGTACAGGGCATGCGCGTACGCCTGCCAGTTCGGGGTGATCTGGAACTTGCCCTGCACGAAGAAGTTGGCGTTCTTGTCCTCGGGGATGCTCTCGACGCCAGGAAGCTGCGCCGGGTCGAAGGTGCAGCCGATGCCGAAGCCCACGAAAACGTTGGCCGGCCCGACGCAATGCGTGCCCGAAGAGCCGACGATGCCAATGCCGCCGGTCGTGAAGTTGCCCGGGAACGTGTTGCTCGAGCCCGCGAAGCCGCCGAGCTGCTCGAGGAAGCGGTCCGTCGAGTTGTTCGAGAAATTCCGGTCCTTCTGGTCCAGCGGATGCTGGTGGTCGTACGACGCGTTGAGGAACACGTTGTAGCGATCGCGCCCGAGGTCGCCGAAGCCGAGGGAGGCGGTGTACTTCTCCTGGTCGCCGCCGCCGCTACGGGTGGGCTGGCCGACGAAGACCGAGGCTTCTGCGCCGTTGTAGTCGGAGCGCAAGATGAAGTTGATCACGCCCGCGATCGCATCGGAACCGTACACCGCGGATGCGCCGTCCTTCAGGACTTCGACGCGTTCAATGGCGGAGAACGGAATGATCGCGAGGTTCACGCCCTGGATGCCCTGGGTCTCGCCGGAGAATCCGTTCACGCGCTTGCCGTTGATCAACACCAGCGTGTGGGCGCCCTGCAGGCCGCGTAGCGAAGCGAGCTGCGCCGAATTGGTGGCCGCGCCGATGGTGCTGGTGAGCGCCGCGCCGCCGAGGCTGCTGTTGGAGGAGATGAGCTGAAGCAGCTCCATGGGCGTCGTGGCGCCGGACTTCTCGATCTCATCGCGCGAGATCACCGTCACGGGAAGCGCCGTCTCTCCTTCGACGCGCTTGATGCTCGAGCCGGTGACTTCGATCTTCTCCTTCGTTTGAGCCGTCTGCTGCGCGTATGCCGGCGCGGTAGCGGCCGACACCGCCAGACCCACGCCCAGGGCTTTGGCCAGGGCGAAGGAAAGCTTCTTCATTCTAGGATTCATTCTTGAGACCCCCAGTGGTGTTGTGAAATGTTCGAGGAAGCAAAGACTTGGAAGGGAGTAAGCCTCGTTTTTTTAGTCCTTATAGGCCGTTGACAACGTGCGGATGATAGCGAGGTCAAGTGATTTATCCAACACTAAAATCTCGCCCTGTTGCATTTTGGCAACACCTCTCGGAGCCCGGAATCGCCCGGCGACGCGGCACGCGCATTCAAGAGTGCATGTGGCGGCTGCCTCGCCCGGGCTTCGGCGCCCGTTTTCCGGCCCCCGGAAAGGGGTTTCGTGCTAGAATTTCGGGGTTTCCTCTGGAGATGGGCCTCGAGCCCATTTTTTGTTTGTGAAGCCGGTTCCGGGTCGTGAGCAATGGCTGCATGCGACGCTCGAGGGCCTGGGCTACGAGCTCGTGGACCTGGAGTCGTCGCGCTCGGGGTTGCTCCGGGTATTCATCGATTCGCCGCGCGGCATCACGGTCGAGGACTGCGCCCTCGTGAGCAACCACCTCACGCGGCTATTCGCGGTGGAGGGAGTGGACTACGAGCGGCTGGAGGTCTCCTCGCCCGGGCTCGACCGGCCGCTCAAGCGGCTCGAGGACTTCGTGCGCTTCAGCGGGCGGGATGCCACGGTGAGGCTCAAGCTGCCGATCGACGGACGACGGCGCTACGAGGGCCGCGTGCTGGGCGTGGAAGAGGGGCGGGTGGTGCTGGAATCCGATGGCCAGCGGCACCATATTCGGTTCGAGGACATCGATCGCGCCCGGCTCGTGCCGGACGTGTAACGTGAAGACAGTGGGTTCCCGCAGGCGCGGGAATGATGAGGAATTTATGAGTCGGGACATCCTGCTTCTGGTGGACGCGCTGGCGCGCGAGAAGAACGTCGCGAAGGACACGGTCTTCCTCGCGCTCGAGATGGCGCTCGCGTCCGCCACGAAGAAGCGCTTCAAGGACGAGGTGGACGTGCGCGTGGAGATCGACCGCGAGAGCGGCGACTACCGCGCCTTCCGGCGCTGGACGGTGGTGCCCGACGAGGAGCACGAGGAACCGGCGCACCAGATCGCGATCACCGACGCGGCGGTGGAAAACGCCGAGGCGCAGGTGGGCGACGTGGTCGAGGAGCCGCTCGAGCCGGAGACCTTCGGCCGCATCGGCGCGCAGGCCGCGAAGCAGGTGATCCTGCAGAAGATCCGCGACGCCGAGCGCGAGCAGATCCTCAACGACTTCCTGGAGCGTGGCGAGTCGCTCGTGACCGGGACCGTGAAGCGGGCGGAGCGCGGCAACCTGATCGTCGAATCCGGTCGGGTGGAGGCGCTGCTGCCGCGCGACCAGCTGATCGCCAAGGAGAACCTGCGCGTGGGCGACCGCGTGCGCGCCTACATCGCGAAGATCGACCGGGCGGCGCGCGGCCCGCAGCTGATCCTCTCGCGCATCGCGCCCGAATTCCTGGTGAAGCTCTTCGAGCTCGAGGTGCCCGAGATCGAGGAAGGCTTGCTCGAGATCCGCGCCGCCGCGCGCGATCCCGGGCTGCGCGCGAAGATCGCCGTGAAATCGAACGACGCGCGCATCGACCCGGTCGGCACCTGCGTCGGCATGCGCGGCTCGCGCGTGCAGGCCGTGACCCAGGAGCTCGCCGGCGAGCGCGTGGACATCATCCTGTGGTCCCCGGAGCCCGCGCAGTTCGTGATCAATGCCCTCGCCCCCGCGGACGTGAGCTCCATCGTGGTGGACGAGGAGCGCCACTCGATGGATGTCGTGGTGGACGAGGACCAGCTCGCGCTCGCGATCGGCA
This sequence comes from Burkholderiales bacterium, assembly GCA_025936275.1. Taxonomy (GTDB): domain Bacteria; phylum Pseudomonadota; class Gammaproteobacteria; order Burkholderiales; family Usitatibacteraceae; genus Usitatibacter. The sequence continues at coordinate 1,868 of JAICTR010000022.1, read as the reverse complement.
AGGGCGGGCAGAACGTGCGCCTCGCCTCCGAGCTCACCGGCTGGCAGCTCAACATCATGACCACCGAGGAGCGCGAGCAGAAGAGCGAGCAGGAGACGAGCGTCGTGCGCGCGCTCTTCATGGACCGGCTCGACGTCGACGAGGAGGTCGCCGAGATCCTGGTGCAGGAGGGGTTCACGTCGCTCGACGAGGTCGCCTATGTCCCGATCAACGAGATGCTCGAGATCGAGGCGTTCGACGAGGAGACGGTGAACGAGCTGCGCCGCCGCGCGCGCAATGCGCTCCTCACCGAAGCGATCAAGAGCGAGGAGACGGTGGAGCATGCGGCCGAGGACCTCCTCGGCATGGAAGGCATGGACAACCAGACCGCGCGAGTGCTCGCCTCGAAGGGCATCACGACGATGGATGCGCTCGCCGACCTCGCGACCGACGAGCTCACCGAGATGACCGGCATGGATGCGGACCGCGCCAACAGGCTCATCATGAAGGCGCGCGAACCGTGGTTCAAGGAACAGGCCTCGGAGTGAATCCCCGCCGAGTAGGAGAATAGTCAGCACATGGCAAAGTCGAACGTCACCCAATTCGCCGAGGAGCTCAAGCTCCCCGTCGCCCTATTGCTCGAGCAGCTCGGCGCCGCGGGCGTGAAGAAGAAGGCCGGTGACGACGCGATCACCGAGCAGGACAAGACGCGCCTGCTCGACTACCTGCGCGAGATGCACGGCAACAAGGAGGAGAAGAAGAAGATCACGCTCACGCGCAAGCAGACCACCGAGATCAAGAAGGCGGACGCGACGGGCAAGGCGCGCACCATCCAGGTGGAGGTGCGCAAGAAGCGCACCTTCGTGAAGGTGGACAAGGCGGAAGCCGCGCCGGAGCCGGTGAAGCCGGCCGCACCCGCCGCGCCGATCATCGACGCGGAAGAAGCGCGCAAGCGCGAGGCCGAGGCGAAGCGCCAGGCGGAGCTTGCCGCCCGCCAGGCGGCGGAAGCCGAAACCAAGGCGAAGCGCGCGAAAAAGCAGCAGGAAGAGGCGGCGTCCGCGCCGGAAGCTCCTGCCGAGGGCGAGGCGCCGAAGAAGAAGCGCCTGGTCCGCAAGAAGGGCGAGGAGGCCGCGACCGAGGCGGAAGCGCCCGTGCTCGTGGAGGTGAAGGCCGAGGCGCCGAAGGCCGAGGCGCCGCCTGCGGCGAAGCCTGCCGCCGGAGCCACCGAAGGCACGCTCCACAAGCCCGCGCCCAAGCCTGGCGAGAAGGCGGAGAAGAAGCCCGCGAAGCGCGCGGCGAAGCCCGCTTCCGCATGGGTGGACGACCAGGCGCGCCGCCGCGCCATGAAGACCCGCGGCGACACGAGCGGCGGCCGCGACGCGTGGCGTTCGCGCGCCGGCGCCCGCCACCGCGGCGAGGAGGACGGCGCCAACGCCTTCGCCGCCCCGGTCGAGCCGAAGGTGATCGAGGTGCTGGTCCCGGAGACCATCACGGTCGGCGACCTGGCGCACAAGATGAGCGTGAAGGCCGCCGAGGTCATCAAGGTGATGATGAAGATGGGCACGATGGTCACCATCAACCAGGTGCTCGACCAGGATACGGCGATGATCGTGGTGCAGGAGATGGGCCACGTCGCCAAGCCCGCGAAGCTCGACGACCCGGAGGCGTTCCTCGTCGAGTCGGCGGCCGCCGAGGAGGCGCACGTCGAGACGCGCCCGCCGGTGGTCACGGTGATGGGCCACGTCGACCACGGCAAGACCTCGCTCCTCGATGCGATCCGCAAGGCGCGGGTCGCGGTGGGCGAGGCGGGAGGCATCACGCAGCACATCGGCGCGTACCACGTGGAGACCCCGCGCGGCGTCGTGACCTTCCTCGACACGCCGGGCCAC
>JAICTR010000365.1 GCA_025936275.1 Burkholderiales bacterium | reverse complement strand
TTCCTGCGCGAGATGAGCGTGGATCCCGAGGCGCTGCTCGCGCTCGGCCGCACGCCGAGGAACGGCGACTTCAACATGACCGCGCTCGCCGCGCGCGGCGCGCGCTACATCAACGGCGTCTCGCGCATCCACGGCGATGTCTCGGCGCTCATTCTCGGTGAGCTCTGGCCCGAGGTGCCCGAGCAGGAAAACCCGGTGAGCTACATCACCAACGGCGTGCACTTCCCGAGCTTCCTCGCGCCGGAGTGGGCCGATGCGTTCGACCGCTTCCTCGGCAGCGGCTGGAGCCGGCACCTGCAGCAGCCCGGCTCGCTCGACCACATCGCGGAGCTTCCCGACCACATCTTCTGGAGCATCCGCCAGCACTTGAAGGCGCGCATGCTCACGCTCGTGCAGGAGCGCGTGCGCGAGCAGCACTTCCGCAACCAGGGGAGCGAGGCGCACGTCGATCGCCTCCTCAAGTTCTGCGATCCCGCGAACCCGAACGTGCTCACCATCGGCTTCGCGCGGCGCTTCGCCACCTACAAGCGCTCCACGCTGCTCTTCGAGCGGCTCGAGTGGCTGCGCGACATCATCGCCGACGCCGACCGGCCGGTGGTCTTCATCTTCGCGGGCAAGGCGCACCCCGCCGACGAGCCGGGCAAGGACATGATCCGGCGCGTGAACCAGGTCTCGTGGATGCGCGACTTCGAGGGCCGCATCCTCTTCGTCGAGGGCTACGACCTGCGCCTCGCGCGCCGCCTCGTCTCGGGCGTGGACGTGTGGCTCAACAACCCGGTCTTCCCGATGGAGGCCTCGGGCACTTCGGGCATGAAGGCCGGCTTCAACGGCGTGATCAACCTCTCGGTGCTCGACGGCTGGTGGGGCGAGGGCTATCGCGGCGACAACGGCTGGGCGATCAAGCCGGCCTCGGAGAAGCTCGACGACGAGCGGCGCGCGCAGGAAGAGAGCCGCTCGCTCTACGAGATCCTGCAGGACCGCGTGATCCCGCTCTACTACGAGCGCGGCGCGATGGGCTTCTCGCCGGAGTGGGTGAAGATGGCGAAGCGCTCGATGATGACGCTCCTGCCGCGCTTCAACAGCCAGCGCATGGTGGGCGAGTACCTCTCGCGCTTCTACATCCCCTCGTCGGCGCGGCACCGGCGCATCGCCGCGCAGGAGTTCGCGCTGGCGCGCGACCTCGCGCAGTGGAAGCGGCGCGTGCGCGATGCATGGCCCAAGGTGTCGCTGCGCGCGGCCGAGCTTCCCTCGCGGCGCGCGAGCTTCGGCGAGCCGGTGCGCTTCGCGGTCACGGTGCAGCTCGATGGCCTCGAGGCGAAGGACATCGCGGTGGAGCTCCTCATCGGCGATACGCTGAAGGAGATGCGCCTGCGCCACGCACCGGAAAGCTTCCTGCTGCAGCCGGAAGGCGCGCGTGATGCCAACGGCGAGCAGCGCTACGCGCTCGCGCTGGCGCCGGAGCTCTGCGGCAAGCTCGAGTACCGCATCCGCGCGTACCCGCAGCACCCCGCGCTCGCGCACCGCTTCCAGATGGGGCTCATGAAGTGGATCTGAGCGACTCGTAGATCGCGCGGTAGGCGCGCGCCGCCGGCTCCCAGCCGAAGTCGCGCGTCATGCCGTTGATCTGCAGCCGCTTCCAGTGGTGGTCGTAGTCCTCGTACGCCGCGAGGGCGCGCGCGACGCCCGCCACCAGCGCGGGCGCCGTCGGTTCGGCGATCAGGAAGCCGGTCGCCGCCGTGGGCCCGTAGCTGTCGTCCACCACCGTATCGACGAGACCGCCGGTCGCGTTCACGATCGGCGGCGTGCCGTAGCGCTGGCTGTACATCTGGTTCATGCCGCACGGCTCGAAGCGCGAGGGCATGAGGAACGCGTCGGCGCCGGCTTCCACGAGATGCGCGAGCGCCTCGTCGAAGCCGATGAACACGGCGACCGATTCCGGATGCCGCGCCGCCATCGCGGTCAGGCGCGCCACCATGTCCCGATCGCCGGTGCCGACGATCACGAGCTGCGTGCCGAGCGCGGCGAGCTCGGGAATCGCGGCGGTGATGACGTCGATGCCCTTCTGGTGCGTGATGCGGCTCACGCAGCCGAGGAGCATGCGCTCGTCCGCGCCGCCGAGCTTCATGCGCCGCTTGAGGAGCCGCTTGTTGGCCACCTTGCGCTCGAGGGTGAGCACGCCGTAGGCGCTCGCGAGATGCGCATCGGACTGCGGATTCCATACCGTGGTGTCGATGCCGTTCAGCACGCCGTGCAGCGACTCGCCGCGCGCCTTCAACACGGTATCGAGGCCGAAGCCGAGGTCCGGTCCCTGGATCTCGCGCGCGTAAGTGGGGCTCACCGTCGTCACCGCATCGGCGAACACGATCCCGCCCTTGAGGAACGAGGCACGTCCATGGAATTCCACGCCGTGGGTGCCGAGCGCTTCCGCGGGAAGCGCGAGCGGCGCGATCTGGTGCTCGGGAAAGAGCCCCTGGAACGCGAGGTTGTGGATCGTGACGACGCTCGCCGCGCGCGCGGCCGGATCGAACTTCATGTACACCGGCGCCAACGCGGTCGGCCAGTCGTTGCAATGCACGACGTCCGGCCGCCATGCGAGCGGCGACGCGTCGCTTCCGAGCAACGCAGCGGCGCGCGAGAGAACGCCGAAGCGCAGCGCGTTGTCTTCCCAGTCGTCGCCGTCGTCGGCCTGGTAAGGGCCGCCGCCGCGGTCGTAGAGCGCCGGGCAATCGAGCACGTACAAGGGAACGTGTTCGCCCAGCCGCGATTCCAATAGCCGCGCGCGGTGGCCGAGCACCTCGATCTCGGCCGCGACCGGCGCGCCCGCGATTCGCGCCAGCACTTCGGCATAACCGGGCAGCAGCACGCGTGCATCGAGGCCGATCGCGGCGAGCGCCGCGGGCAACGCGCCGCTCACGTCGCCAAGCCCGCCGGTCTTCACCAGCGGTGCGCATTCGGGGGTTGCGAAGAGTACGCTCAACGAGGGGTGCTGCGGATGCGCGGGGGACAAAGGTGATCCTGGCGGGAGACGTCGGAGCGACCAAGATTTTGCTGGAAGTCGGCGATTCGCGCACGGGCCGTTGGGAGCCGCTCCTCTCGCGGCGCTATGCCACGGAGGGCGCGGCAAGTTTTTCCGCGGTGCTCGAAGCCTTCATGGAAGAGTGGCGCAACGCGCGCCCGAACAGCGGCTATCGCATCAGCGCGGCGGGCTTCGGCGTCGCGGGCCCCGCCTC
>JAICTR010000120.1 GCA_025936275.1 Burkholderiales bacterium | reverse complement strand
GGAGGTGGGCTCGTCGAAGAGCATCGCGACCGGGTCCATGCACAGGGCGCGGGCGATCGCGACGCGTTGCTGCTGGCCGCCCGAGAGCTGCGCCGGGAACTTGTCGCGGTGCGTCTCGAGCCCCACGCGTTCGAGCAGCTTCTCGCCCTTGTCGCGCGCTTCCGCCGCGGGGCGCTTCAGCACCTTCACCTGCGCGAGCGTGAGGTTCTCCATCACGGTCATGTGCGGGAAGAGCTCGAAGTGCTGGAACACCATGCCGACGCGCGAGCGAAGCCTGGGCAGGTCCGTCTTCGGATCGCCGACGGAGATGCCGTCGACCACGATGTCGCCCTTCTGGAACGGCTCGAGGCCGTTCACGCATTTGATGAGCGTGGACTTGCCGCTGCCCGAGGGGCCGCAGACGACCACCACCTCGCCCTTGGCGACCTGGGTCGTGCAGTCGGTGAGCACCTGGAACGTGCCGTACCACTTGGAGACGTTGCGAAGCGAGATCATGGGCGTTCCGGAAGGGTCGGTCATCAGCGCACCACGGCGATCCTCGATTGCAGCCGGCGCACCGCGAGCGACAGGCCGAAGGAGACGATGAAGTAGACCACCGCGACGAAGCTGTACATCTCGACGAGGCGGTAGTCGCGGTTGGCGATCTTCGCGGCGGCCCCGAGGAAGTCGGTCGCCGAGATCACGTACACGAGCGAGGTGTCCTGGAAGAGGATGATGGTCTGCGTGAGGAGCACCGGCAGCATGTTGCGGAACGCCTGCGGCAGCACGATGTGTCCCATCGTCTGCCAGTAGTCGAGGCCCAGCGCGTATCCCGACCAGACCTGCCCGCGGGCGATGGATTGGATGCCGGCGCGCATGATCTCGCAGTAGTACGCCGCCTCGAACATGGTGAACGTGATGAGCGCCGAGTAGAAGGTGCCCACCGGGATGGGCCGCGGCTCGCGCAGGATCCACGCGCCGATCAGCGGCACCAGGAAGTAGAACCAGAAGATCACGAGCACCAGCGGGATCGAGCGCATCAGGTTCACGTAGGCGCCCGCGAGGATCGAGAGCGGCGAGAAGTGCGACAGCCGCATCATGGCGAGGAGCGTGCCGAAGAAGATGCCGCCCGCCATCGCGAGCACCGTGAGCTTCACGGTGAACACCATGCCGACCTTGAAGAGGTACGGCAGCGAGGTGCGGATCACCTCCCAGTCGAAGCCGCCCATCAGTGCGCCGCCTGCACCGCGGTGGGCGCGGCGAGGAGCCCCGGGACGCGCACCTTGCGCTCGAGCCAGCGCATGCCGATCACCACGACCAGGTTGGTGAGCATGTAGATCACGGTGGCCGCGGCGAACGCCTCGAACACCTGGAAGCTGAACTCCTGCATCGACTTGGCGCGCCCGGTGAGCTCCATGAGCCCGATGGTGAACGCGACCGACGAGTTCTTGATGATGTTCATGAACTCGGAGGTGAGCGGCGGCAGGATGATGCGCACCGCCTGCGGCAGGATCACGTAGCGGTAGCCCTGCCAGGCGGTGAGGCCCATCGCGGTGCCGGCGTAGCGCTGGCCGCGCGGCAGCGACTGGATCGAGGCCTTCATCTGCTCGGCGATGCGCACCGAGGTGTAGAGGCCCAGGCAGAGCACCGCCGGGACGTACGATCCCCACGGCGGGGGCATCTGCTTGATCCAGTCGCCGACCGCCGTGGGCACGAGCTCCGGCGCCACGAAGTACCAGAGGAACATCTGCACGAGCAGCGGCACGTTGCGGAAGATCTCCACGTAGCCGTTGCCGAGCCGCACCACCCACGGGTGATCGGTGGTGCGCAGCGTGCCGACGATCCCGCCGATCGTGAGCGCGATCGCCCACGCGGCGAGCGCGGTGGCGAGCGTCCAGCCCAGGCCGACGAAGAGATAATGGAGATAGGTTCCGCTTCCGCCCGGCTCGGGCGCGAAGAGGATGGCCCAGTTCCAGTGGTAGTTCATGCGGCGAGGCGCGCCGGAAATGAAAACGGGGGACCGAGGTCCCCCGTGTCACGCGCGGCGATTACTCGTAGTCCTTCGGGTCGCCCGAATCGGTCGGGTGCGCGATGACCTTCTTCAGCTGCGCGCTCATCGGCACATGCAGGTTGATGCCCTTGGGCGGAACCGGCTGCTCGAACCACTTGTGGTAGATCTTGTTGATCTCGCCCGACTTGAAGATCTCGCCGATGGCGTCGTCGACCGCCTTCTTGAACTCGTCGTCGCCCTTGCGCATCATCGGGCCGTAGGGCTGCAGCGAGAGCGACACGTCGCTGATCTCGAACTCCTTCGGGTTGCGCGAGTTCGCCTGCAGGCTGTAGAGCAGGATGTCGTCCATCACGAACGCGGCGGCGCGCCCGGTCTCGACCATCCGGAACGCCTCGGGGTGGCCGTTCGCGGAGATGATGTGCATCCCGAGGTTCTCCTTGTTGTTGATCTCGGTGATCTCCTTGAGGTTCGAGGTGCCCGCGGTCGACACGATGGTCTTGCCCTTGAGGTCCTGCAGCGACTTGAGGTGCGCCGACTTCTTGGAGATCCAGCGGTTGCCGGTGACGAAGAACGTGTAGCCGAAGGCGACCTGCTGCTCGCGCTCGAGGTTGTTGGTGGTGGACCCGCACTCGAGGTCCGCGGTGCCGTTGGCGATCAGCGGAATGCGGTTTGCCGACGTGACCAGCTGGTACTTCACCTCGAGGTTCGGCATGTCGTACTTCTTCTTGATCATGTCGATCGCCTTGAGGCACAGCTCCGTGGAGTAGCCGATCGGCTTCTGGTTGTTGTCGTAGTAGGAGAACGGGATGGACGCGTCGCGGTTGGCGAGCGTGATGTAGCCCTGCGACTTGATCTTCTCGAGGGTGCCTGCGGCGAGGGCGCCCGTGGCGAAGGCGCAGGCGAGCGCGGCAACGATGGCCTTGGAGTGGCGAAGCATGGTTGAGCCTCCTGAGTGAAAGGGTACGCGGCGTTATTGGACGTTCGTGGGGCGGGAGCCGCTTACGGCGGCTAGGATACCCCGCCCGCCGATTGGAGGACAATAACGGTTTCGTTCCCGAGCCCGGCCATGCATTTCCCCGCGCACGAGCAGAAGCAGGCGCTCCTGGAGCAGGTCCTGCGGATCGCCGACGAGCGCCTTCCCGCCGCGGCCGCCGCCGAGGCGCGCGCCTTCATCGCGCGCTACTACGAGCAGGTGGATGCCGAGGACCTCGCGGCGCGCGCGCCCGCGGACCTCTACGGCGCGGCGATCGCGCACCTCGAGCTCGCGCGGCTCTTCCAGAGCGGGCGCCCGAACGTGCGCGTCTACAACCCGTCCGGCGCGGCGGAGGGATGGTCCAGCCCGCACACCGTGATCGAGATGGTGAACGACGACATGCCGTTCCTCGTCGATTCGGTGACGATGGAGATGAACCGCCAGGGCTGCACCCTGCATCTCCTCAACCACCCGCTTTTCTCCACGCGACGCGACGACTCCGGGCGGCTGGTCGCCTTCGGCGCGCCGGGCAGCGAATCGCGGCAGGAATCGCTGATCCACGTGGAGGTGGATCGCGAGATCGACGCCTCGCGCCTGGAGGCCCTCGGCGCGGGACTGCTCTCGGTGCTCGCCGACGTGCGCGTCGCGTGGCAGGACTGGACCGCGATGCGCGCGCGCATGGATGCGATCGCGGCCGAGCTCGCGGCGCCGCCGGCCTTCCTCGCCGGCGAGGAGACCGCGGAGATCGCGCAGTTCCTCGCCTGGGCTTCGGATCACCATTTCACGTTCCTCGGCTACCGCGAGTACGAGCTCGCGCGCGACGCGGGCGAGGACCAGCTGCGGATCGTCGCGGGCTCCGGCCTCGGCGTGCTGCGCGAGCCCGCGCAAGGGCTCTCGAAGAGCTTCGCCGAGCTGCCGCGCGAGCTGCGCGCCCTCGCGCGCGAGCCGCGCCTGCTGGTGCTCACCAAGGCCAACGCGCGCGCCACCGTGCACCGCCCCGGCTATCTCGACTACATCGGCGTGAAGCGCTTCGATGCCGCGGGCAAGGTGATCGGCGAGCGCCGCTTCGTGGGGCTGTACACCTCGTCCGCCTATCACGCCGATCCGCGCGAGGTGCCGCTCTTGCGGCGCAAGGTGGCGCGCGTCATCGAGCGCGCGGGCTTCCGTCCCTACAGCCACATGTACAAGAACCTGCTCACGGTGCTGCAGGACTATCCGCGCGACGAGCTCTTCCAGGTGGACGAGGAGACGCTGCTCGAGACCGCGATGGGCGTGCTGCGCCTGGGCGACCGGCGCAAGGTGCGCGTCTTCATCCGCCGCGACGTCTTCGGGCGCTTCTACTCGTGCCTCGCCTACATCCCGCGCGAGAGCTTCAACACCGACGCGCGCGTGAAGATCCAGGAGATCCTGCGCCGCCACCTCGAGGGCGCGAGCGCCGAGTTCACGGTGCACCTCTCGGAGGCGACGCTCGCGCGCCTGCACGTGCTGGTGCGCGCGAGCCCGCGCCAGTCGCCCGATTACGACGTGCGCCAGATCGAGGCCGAGATCTCGCAGGCGACGCGGCGCTGGGACGAGGCGCTCAAGGCGGCGCTCATCGAGGCGCACGGCGAGGCGGGCGCGGGTCCGTTGCTGCGCGAGTTCGTGGACGCGTTCCCGGCCGCCTACCGCGACACCGTCTCCGCGCCGACCGCGGTGCGCGACATCGCCTTCGTGCGCACGCTGGGCGCCGAGCGGCCGTTCGCGGTGGATCTCTACCGCCGCGACGCGGGCGACGATCGCGCGCTGCGGCTGCGTGTGTATCGCCTCGGCGCGCCGGTGCCGCTCTCCGCGAGCCTGCCGGTGCTGGAGAACCTCGGGCTCGAGGTGCTCGACGAGGCTTCGTGGGAGATCGCCGAGGGCGCGCGCAAGGAGCGTGTGTTCCTGCACGACTTCGGCCTGCGCAGCGCGCGGCCGATCGCCGACGTCGCCGCGATCAAGCCCGCGACCGAGGAGGCGCTGGTGCGCGTCGCGCGGCGCGAGATCGAGAACGACGGGTTCAACCGCCTCACGCCCGCGGCGGCGCTCGCGCCCGACGACGTGGTGGTGCTGCGCGCCTACGCGAAGTACCTGAAGCAGGCGGCGTTCACGTTCAGCCAGGCGTACATCGAGCAGACCCTCGCGGCGCACGCGGCGATCGCGGCGAAGCTCGTGGCGCTCTTCCACGCGCGCTTCGATCCGGCGCTCGGGGCCGCGCGCGAGGCGACCGTGGCGCGCCTCGTCGAGGAGATCCGCGCCGCGCTGAACGGCGTCTCCAACGCCGACGAGGACCGGATCCTGCGCCGCTTCCTCGCGCTGATCGACGCCACCGTGCGCACCAACCACTGGGTGCGCGATGCGAGCGGCAAGCGCAAGCCCTACCTGTCGCTGAAGCTCCGCTCCGAGCGCGTGCCCGACCTGCCCGCGCCGCGACCCCTCTTCGAGGTGTGGGTCTACGCACCGCGCTTCGAGGCGATCCACCTGCGCGGCGGCAAGGTCGCGCGCGGCGGCCTGCGCTGGTCCGATCGCCCGGAGGATTTCCGCACCGAGGTGCTGGGCCTCATGAAGGCGCAGATGGTGAAGAACGCCGTGATCGTGCCGGTGGGCTCGAAGGGCGGCTTCGTGCTCAAGGCCGCGCCCCCGGCCGCGCAGCGCGAGGCGTTCGTCGCCGAAGGGATCGCCTGCTACAGCGACTTCCTGCGCGGACTCCTCGACGTCACCGACAACCTCGCCGCGGGCGAGGTCGTGCCGCCGCGCGACGTCGTGCGCCACGACCCCGACGATCCCTACCTCGTGGTCGCGGCCGACAAGGGCACGGCGACCTTCTCGGACATCGCCAACGCGATCTCCGCGGAGTACGGATTCTGGCTCGGCGACGCGTTCGCCTCCGGCGGCAGCGCCGGCTACGACCACAAGAAGATGGGCATCACCGCGCGCGGCGCGTGGGAGAGCGTGAAGCGCCATTTCCGCGAGATGGGCATCGACACGCAGTCGCAGGATTTCACCGTGGTCGGCATCGGCGACATGTCGGGCGACGTGTTCGGCAACGGCATGCTGCTCTCGCCGCACATCCGGCTCGTCGCGGCGTTCGACTATCGCCACGTGTTCCTCGACCCGGATGCGGATGCCGCGTCGAGCTTCGCCGAGCGCGAGCGGCTCTTCGCGCTGCCGCGCTCCTCCTGGGACGACTACGACCGCTCGAAAATCTCGAAGGGCGGCGGCGTCTTCCCGCGCTCGGCGAAGAGCATCGCGCTCTCGCCGGAGGTGCGGCGCGCGCTCGCGATCGATGCCGCCGAGCTTCCTCCGGCGCAGCTCATCCGCGCGGTGCTGCGCGCGCCGGTGGACCTGCTCTACAACGGCGGCATCGGCACCTACGTGAAGGCGGCGCACCAGTCGAACGCGGAGGTGGGCGATCGCGCGAACGACGCGGTGCGCGTGAACGGCATGGAGTTGCGCGCGCGCGTGGTGGGCGAGGGCGGGAACCTCGGCTTCACCCAGCTCGGGCGCGTCGAATACGCGCGCGAAGGCGGCGGCGGCGAGGGCGGACGCATCAATACCGATGCGATCGACAACTCGGCGGGCGTCGACTGCTCCGACCACGAGGTGAACATCAAGATCCTGCTGGGCATCGCGGAGCGCGAGGGCACGCTCCCGTCGGCCGAGCGCAACGCGCTCCTCGCCGCGATGACGCCGGACGTCGCGCGCCTGGTGCTCGCCGACAACTACTTCCAGACGCAATCGCTCTCGGTCTCGGCGACGCGCGCGGAAAAGCTCCTCGATTCGCAGGCGGCTTTGATCCGCGCGCTGGAAAAGGCCGGCCGGCTCGATCGCGCAGTCGAGTTCCTGCCTTCGGAGGACGAGATCGCCGAGCGGCGCCTCGCCAAGGAGGGCCTCACCTCGCCCGAGCGCGCGGTGCTCCTCGCCTATTCGAAGATGGCGCTCTTCGACGCGCTCTCGGCCTCGCCGCTGGTGGACGACGAGTACGTCTCGCAGGCGCTCGGCGGCTACTTCCCGCCGCAGCTTCGCGAGCGGTTCGCCGCGGCGATGCCGCGCCACCCGCTGCGCCGCGAGATCGTCGCCACCGTGGTCGCGAACGGCCTCGTGAACCGCACCGGCAGCACCTTCGTGCACCGCATGCAGGAGGAGACCGGCGCCGCGGCCGACGAGGTGGCGCGCGCCTTCATCCTCGTGCGCGACACCTTCGGCTTCGAGCCGCTGTGGGCCGCCATCGACGCGCTCGACAACCGCGTGCCCGCGGCGCTGCAGTACGGGATGCTCGTGGATGCGGGCCGGCTCCTGCTGCGCGCGACGCTCTGGTTCCTGCGCCGGCGCCGCGAGCGCCTGCCGATCGCGCGCGTGCTCGAGATCTTCCGTCCCGGGCTCGCGGCGATCGAAGGCGGCCTGCCCGCGATCCTCGGTGCGGCCGATCGCGCCGCCTACGAGCAGGCGGCGCGAACGCTCGCCGACCAGGGCGTGCCGCCGGAGCTCGCGCGGCGCATCGCCGGCCTCGACGCGCTCTACGCGACGCTCGACGTGACGGAAGTCGCGATCGCGCAGTCGAAGGGCGTGCGGCCGCTCGCGGCGCTGCATTTCGCGCTGGTGGGCGAGCTGCGGCTCGGCTGGTTCTCGCGCCAGATCGCGCTCCTTCCCACCGATACCAGCTGGCAGGCGCTCGCCCGCAACGCGCTGCGCGACGACCTCGCGAGCCAGCAGCGCGCGCTCACCGCGTCGGTGTCGCAGCTCTCGCCGGGCAGCGAGGATCCGGAGGAGATGCTCGAGCGCTGGCGCGAGCACTACCGGCCGGCGATCGCGCGCCTCACCGCGATGATCGAGGAGCTCAAGCGCGCCGGGCCGCTCGACCTCGCGGTGCTCTC
>JAICTR010000511.1 GCA_025936275.1 Burkholderiales bacterium | reverse complement strand
GGTGTCGTAGCCGATGTCGAGGCCCGACAAATCGGCCACCGCCAAGGGCCCGATCGGGTAGCCGAAATCGACCATGACCTTGTCGATCTGCTCGGGCTCGGCGCCCTCCTCGATCAGGAACAGCGCCTGGCGCAGGTACTGCTCCACCATGCGGTTGCCGATGAAGCCGTCGCACACGCCCGAGACCACCGCGGTCTTGCGGATCTTCTTTGCGACCTGCATCACGGTGGCGAGAACGTCCTTCGCCGTCTTCTCCCCGCGCACGACTTCCAGCAGCTTCATCACGTTCGCGGGGCTGAAGAAGTGCATGCCGACCACGTCCTGCGCGCGCTTCGTCACGGCGGCGATGCGGTTCACGTCGAGCGTCGAGGTGTTGGTGGCGAGGATCGCGCCCGGCTTCATCACGTCGTCCAGCTTGCGGAGCACGGCTTCCTTGACGCCCATCTCCTCGAACACCGCCTCGATCACGAGGTCGGCGCGCTTCACGTCGTCGTAGGAGAGCGTGGGTTTCAGCAGCGCCATGCGTTCCTCGAGCTTCTGCGGCGCGAGCTTGCCGCGCTTCACGCTCGATTCATAGTTGCGGCGGATGGTGGCGAGCCCGCGGTCGAGCGCTTCCTGCTTCGTCTCGAGGATCGTCACCGGAATGCCGGCATTGAGGAAATTCATCGCGATGCCGCCGCCCATGGTGCCCGCGCCGATCACCGCGACCGATTCGACCTTGCGCGCCGGTGTATCGGCGGGCACGTCGGGGATCTTCGACGCCGCGCGCTCGCCGAAGAACGCGTGGCGGAGCGCGCGCGATTCGGGCGATTGCACGAGCGAGAGGAAGAGCTCGCGCTCGTAGCGCAGCCCCTCCTCGAACGGCTTCGAGACGGAAGCCGCCACCGCATCGACGCACTTCAGCGGCGCCGGGAAATTCTTCGCCACCGCCGCGACGCTGTTGCGCGCGAACTGGAAGAACGCCTCGGCATCGGGCTGCACCGCCTTGCGCTCGCGCAGGCGCGGCAGGGGGCGCTTCTCCGCAACCTCGTTCGCGAACGCCAGCGCGCCCTCGAGGAGCGGGCCTTCGACGATGCGATCGATGAGCGACGTCGCGGCGAGATCCTTCGCGCGCGCCGGGTTGCCGGAGACGATCATGTTGAGCGCGGTCTCGACGCCGACCGCGCGCGGCAGCCGCTGCGTGCCGCCCGCGCCCGGCAGCAGGCCGATCTTCACCTCGGGAAGGCCGAGCTGCGCATCGGGCGCCGCCACGCGGTAATGGCAGCCGAGCGAAAGCTCGAGCCCGCCGCCCATGCAATGGCCCGCGATCGCCGCGATCACCGGCTTCCCGCTCGCCTCCACGATGCGAATCAGCGTGTGCAGCGTGGGCTCGGCGGTGGCCTTGGGCGTGTTGAACTCGCGGATGTCGGCGCCGCCGGAAAAGAGCCCGTTCGCACCGATCAGCACGATCGCCTTCACGCCCGCATCGGCGGCCGCCGCATCGAGGCCCGCCGCGACGTGGGTGCGCAACGCATGGCCGAGCCCGTTCACCGGCGGATTGTCGAGCGTCACCACCGCCACGCCGCCGTGCACTTCCATCGCCTTCGCGTCCATCTTCCGCTCCGCCGCGCGGCCCGCGCATCGAAGCGAGATGATATACGCGATGGCGCGCCGGATTTCGTGCTAGCTTTGCCGCTCGCGGGGGAGGGCTCGCATGGCCACGGAAAGCGCAGCGCCGGAGGAACAGCCGCTGCTCGACGTCGCGGACCTGTCGGTCCGCTTCGGCGGCATCGTGGCGCTCGATGGCCTCTGCTTCCGCG
>JAICTR010000202.1 GCA_025936275.1 Burkholderiales bacterium | reverse complement strand
GGCCAGCGGCGAGTACCGCCGCGAACCGCAGGTGCCGAGCGCGTTCCAGATCAAGGTGGAAACACACAACCATCCGACCGCGATCGCGCCGTTCCCGGGCGCCTCGACCGGCGCCGGTGGTGAAATCCGCGACGAGGGCGCGACCGGGCGCGGCGCGAAGCCCAAGGCCGGCCTCACCGGCTTCTCGGTCTCGAACCTCGAGATCCCCGGCGCGCGCGAGCCGTGGGAGACGGAATACGGGCGGCCCTCGCGCATCGCCTCGGCGCTCTCGATCATGATCGAGGGGCCGATCGGCGGCGCGGCGTTCAACAACGAGTTCGGCCGGCCGAACCTCGCCGGCTACTTCCGCAGCTTCGAGCTCGCGGCCGGCGGCGAGGTGCGCGGCTACCACAAGCCGATCATGCTCGCGGGCGGCATCGGCAACATCGCCGCCGAGCAGGCGCACAAGCAGCCGCTGACCGAGGGCACGCACTTCATCCACCTCGGCGGACCCGGCTTCCTCATCGGGCTCGGCGGGGGCGCCGCCTCCTCGATGGCCTCCGGCGCCAACACCGAGGCGCTCGACTTCGATTCCGTGCAGCGCGCGAACCCCGAGATGGAGCGCCGTTGCCAGGAAGTGATCGACGCCTGCTGGCGCATGGGCGAGAGGAATCCCATCCTCTCGATCCACGACGTCGGCGCCGGCGGGCTCTCGAACGCGCTGCCGGAGCTCGCGCATTCGGGCGGCGTGGGCGCGAGCTTCGAGCTGCGCCAGGTGCCCATCGAGGAGCCGGGCATGACGCCGATGCAGATCTGGTCGAACGAGGCGCAGGAGCGCTACGTGCTCGCCGTCGCGCCCGGCCGGCTCGAGGACTTCCGCCGCATCTGCGAGCGCGAGCGCTGCCCGTTCGCGGTGGTCGGGCACGCGCGCGGCGACGGCGCGCTGGTGGTGGAGGACTCGCTGTTCCGCGATCGCCCGGTGGACATGCCGCTCGAGGTGCTGCTCGGCAAGCCGCCGCGCATGGAGCGCCATGCGAAGCGCGAAGCGCGCGAGCTGGCAGCGCTCGATCTCGGTCGCATCTCGCTGGAAGAGGCCGCGCGCCGCGTGCTGCGCTTGCCGAGCGTCGCCGACAAGACCTTCCTCGTCTCGATCGGCGATCGCACCGTGGGCGGCTACACCGCGCGCGACCAGATGGTGGGACCGTGGCAGGTGCCGGTCGCCGACTGCGCGGTGACGACGCTGGGCTATCGCACCTACCAGGGCGAGGCGATGGCGATCGGCGAGCGCACGCCGCTGGCGCTCATCGACGCGCCGGCCTCGGGCCGCATGGCGATCGGCGAGGCGATCACCAACATCGCCGCGGCGCCGATCGCGCACCTGGGCGACGTGAAGCTCTCGGCGAACTGGATGTGCGCCGCGGGCCACCCCGGCGAGGACGCCGCGCTCTACGACACGGTGAAGGCGGTGGGCCTCGAGTTCTGTCCGGCGCTCGGGATCTCGATTCCCGTGGGCAAGGACTCGATGTCGATGCGCACCACATGGCGCGATGCGAAAAGCGGCGAGCAGAAGGCGGTGACCGCGCCGCTCTCGCTCGTCGTCTCCGCCTTCGCGCCGGTGACCGACGCGCGGCGCACGCTCACGCCGGAGCTCGACATGGACGCCGGCGAGACCGAGCTCGTGCTCGTGGACCTCGGCAGCGGGCAGAACCGCCTCGGCGGCTCGGCGCTCGCCCAGGTGTACGGCGAGCTCGGCGACACCGCGCCCGATTGCGAATCGCCGCGCAAGCTCGCCGCGTTCTTCGAGGTCGTGCAGAAGCTCAACGCCGCGGGCCAGGTCCTCGCGTACCACGACCGCTCCGATGGCGGGCTCTTCGCCGCGCTCTGCGAGATGGCGTTCGCGGCGCGCGCCGGCATCACGGTGTACCTCGACGACTTCGCGCTCGATCCCCGCGTGCTCGACGTGGACGGCCAGGAACGCGCGCCGCGCGCGCTCGCGGCGCGCACCGACGAGCGCATCCTCGCCGCGCTCTTCAACGAGGAGCTGGGCGCCGTGCTGCAGGTGCGACGCGCCGATCGCGAGAAGGTGATGAAGGCGCTGCGCGACGCGGGCCTTTCCGCCGAGTCGCACGTGATCGGCCATCCGAACATCGAGGGCGAGATCCGCTTCATCGTCGATGCGAAGCCGGTGTTCGCGCGCAAGCGCTCCGCGCTGCATCGCGAATGGTCCTCGGTCACGCACCACATCCAGCGCCTGCGCGACAACCCCGATTGCGCGGACCAGGAATACGACCGCCTCCTCGACGAGGGCGATCCGGGGCTGCACGCAAGCCTCTCCTTCGACCCGGCCGAGGACATCGCGGCGCCGCACGTCGCGCGCGGCGAGCGCCCGCGGGTCGCGATCCTGCGCGAGCAGGGCGTGAACGGCCAGCTCGAGATGGCGGCCGCCTTCGACCGCGCGGGCTTCATGGCGGTCGACGTGCACATGAGCGACATCCTCGAGGGGCGCGTGTCGCTATCGGACTTCAAGGGGTTCGCGGCTTGCGGCGGCTTCAGCTACGGCGACGTGCTCGGCGCGGGCGAGGGCTGGGCGAAATCGATCCTCTTCAACGCGCGCGCCCGGGAGGAGTTCGAGACCTTCTTCGACCGTCCCGATTCGTTCGCCTTGGGCGCGTGCAACGGCTGCCAGATGATGTCGAACCTGAAGTCGATCATCCCCGGCGCGCAGGACTGGCCGCACTTCGAGCGCAACGTCTCCGAGCAGTACGAGGCGCGCCTCGCCCTGGTGACGATCCCGCCTTCGCCCTCGATCCTCTTCGCCGGCATGGAGGGCAGCCGCATCCCGATCGCCACCGCGCACGGCGAGGGCCGCGCCGTCTTCCGCGACGAGAAGGCGATGGATGCGTGCCGGCCGCTCATCGCGATGCGCTACGTCGACAACCGCGGGCAGGCGAGCGAGACCTATCCGTACAACCCCAACGGCTCGCCCGAAGGCATCACCGGGCTCACGACGCGCGACGGCCGCTTCACCATCCTCATGCCGCATCCCGAGCGCGTGTTCCGCAGCCTCGCGCTCTCGTGGCATCCGCGCGAATGGGGCGAGGATTCGCCCTGGATGCGCATCTTCCGCAACGCGCGCGCCTGGGTGGGCTGATCGAAAAAGGGGTCAGGTACATTTTCCGGCGAAGCTCGCCGGAAAATGTACCTGACCCCTTTTTCGGGACCGCTCGACTTCTACCGCTCGTCGACCTTCGCCTTCTGGCGCAGCTCCGCGACGAACTTCTGGATCTGCTGCTGCTGCGCGCGCTGGCGGAACTGGTTCTTCATCTCGTCGAACGACGGCACCTTGAGCGGCCGGATGTCCTCGACCTGGATCACGTGGTAGCCGAAGTCGGTCTTCACCGGCGCCTTGGTCGTCTCGCCCTTCTTGAGCGATTGCACGGCATCGGCGAACGGCTTCACGTAGCGCCCGGCCGGGCCCCAGTCGAGGTCGCCGCCGTTGTCCTTCGAGCCCGGATCCTTGGACTTCTCCTTGGCGAGCTTGGCGAAGTCGGCGCCCTTGTTGAGCTGGTCGATGATCGCCTTCGCCTCGTCTTCCTTGTCGACGAGGATGTGGCGCACCTTGTACTCCTGCGTGCCCATCTGCGCCTTGAACTGGTCGTACTGCTTCTGCAGGTCGGCGTCGCTGATCGGGTGCGCCTTCACCTCGTTCTCGAGGAGCGCGCGCACCAGCACCGCCTGGCCCGCCATGTCCATCTCGGCGCGCACGACCGGGTCCTTCTCGAGGCCGCGCTTCTTCGCGGCCTGGGCGAGCACCTCGCGGTTCACGAGCTCTTCCTTGATCGCCTGCTCGCGCTCGGCGCTCGCGGGATGGCCCTGGGCGTCGAGCTCCTTGCCCATCGCTTCGAAGCGCGCTTGCGGGATGGTGACGCCGTTCACCACCACCTTGGGCGTGGCGGCGGCCTTCTCGGCCTTGGGCGCCTTGTCCTGGGCGACCGCGGCGAATGCGAGGCCGCCCGCGGCGAGCGCGACGGCGAGGTTCCTGAGGGTACGTTGCATGGAGTTTTCCTTTGACTCGATAGGGTGAATCACTGCTCGGGCGCGGACGCCTCGATCCTGAGGGCGTGGATCTCCGCGTTCATGAGGTCGCCCAAGGCCTCATAAACCATCCGGTGCCGCGCGACGGTGCTCTTGCCGCGGAAGGCTTCGGCGACGATCGCGAGCCGCCAGTGACTGCCGCCCGAGGGACGCGATCCGGCGTGGCCGGCATGCTGCCCGCTTTCGTCGCGCAAATCCAGCGTGACCGGCGCGAGGGCGGCGAGCCGCTCGCGCATCGCCTTCTCCACCGGGTGCATCGATGCGGCGCTCACGGCAACACCTTGCGGAACGGCTTCACGGTGACGCGCGCATACACGCCTGCCGCGCAATACGGGTCCTCGGCGGCCCACGCGATGGCCGCCTCGCGGCTCGCGAATTCCGCGACCACGAGCGAGCCGGTGAATCCCGCGGGGCCCGGGTCCTCGCCATCGATCGCCGGATGCGGGCCCGCGAGCACCAGGCGGCCGGCGTCCTGCAACGCCTTCAGGCGCTCGAGGTGCGCGGCGCGCGCGCCGAGCCGGCGCTCCAGGCTGCCCGGCACGTCCTCGGAAAGGATCGCGTAGAGCATTCAGGCCTTCGGCGGCGGGTTGGCCGCCGCGACCGCCTTGCGCTCCTCGTCCGGGAGGTAGCGCGAGATCCAGAACGATTGCGCGATCACGAAGACGATGATGAGGGCGAGCGTCCCGAACACCTTGAAGTTGACCCATACGTCTGTCGGGAAGCTGAAGGCGATGTAGAGATTGAGCACGCCGACCACGATGAAGAACACGCCCCATGCGATGCACAGGCGCTTCCAGATCGCTTCGGGCAGCTCGACCTCCGCGCCCATGATCGAGCGCGCGAGGTTGCGGCCCAGGGCGAGGCTCGCGAGGAACGCGATGCCGCCCGCCCAGTAGAGGACCGTGGGCTTCCACTTGATGAAGGTCTCGTCGTGCAGCAGCAGCGTCGCACCCCCGAAGACCACGATGATGGCGAGGCTCGCCCACTGCATCCCGGCGACCTTCCTGCCGCGCGCGAGGAGCCACACGATCTGCACCACGGTCGCGGCGATCGCGACCGCCGTCGCGATGAAGATGCCGGCCGCCTTGAAGGCGGCGAAGAAGAGGATCAGGGGGAGGAAATCGAAGAGGAGTTTCACGTACGGCGAAGGGACGGCAAGTAACCGGGAATTATGACACGCAACCGCCGCCGCGCGCGGCCCAGCGCTGGTGGCGCTCGGAGATGCGGCTGCGCACCGCGTCGGCGATGCCCGGGGCGAGCGCGAGGGCGAGCGCCTCCGAGTAGAACGTCGTGCGCTCGTCGGGAAGCGCCTCGTCCAGCGCGTCGAACGCGGCGTCGATGAGCGCCGGCTCCTCGCTGCGGATCGCGGTGATCGCGAGGTTCGCGTGCAGGATGCGCCACGGCCGCTCGGGGTTCGAGCGCTCGAGGTCCGCGCCGAGGCGATCGCGCACGTTGCCGATCACCGCCTGCATGAGGCTCGCCGCCGCGGCGAGCTCGCGCCGCTCGCG
>JAICTR010000203.1 GCA_025936275.1 Burkholderiales bacterium | reverse complement strand
TCTGCCCTTGCTTCCATGCGCGCCACAGCGCAGCAAGTTCCTCGTCTGTAAACTTCTTCATTGAACACCTCCCGCGTGAGATTTAAGCAGAGGTGTTGCAACGACGGGTTTACATCACCCTGACCCCGATTTCCGTCCACTAGAATCGCGGGATGGCATCGGTCCATCCCGCGCGGTTCGGCCTCGTCCTCGCGCTCGCGTGCGCGCTTCTCGCGGGGCTCGCGCTCGCGAGCCTCGCCATCGGCCGGTTCCCGGTGGGCTTCGGCGAAGTCGCCCGATCGCTCGCCGCGGCAATGGCGGGACATGCGAGCGGCCTCGCGGCGAACGTCGATGCGGTGATCCGCGAAGTGCGCGCGCCGCGCGTCCTCGCCGCGATGCTGGTGGGCGCGGCGCTTTCCGGCGCCGGCGCCGCGTTCCAGAGCCTCTTCAAGAACCCGCTGGTCTCGCCCGACATCCTCGGCGTGAGCGCGGGATGCGCGCTCGGCGCGGGCGCCGCGGTGCTCCTCGCGCTTCCCATCGCCGCGGTCCAGGCGCTCGCCTTCGGCGGCGGGCTCCTCGCCGTGGCGCTGGTGGTCGCGATCGGCACCTGGGTCGGCGGGCGCGATCCGCTGCTCACGCTGGTCCTCACCGGCGTGGTGGTGGGCTCGCTCTTCGGCGCGGGCATCGCGTTGGTGAAGCTCGTCGCCGATCCGTATAACGAGCTCCCGGCGATCACCTTCTGGCTGCTCGGCAGCTTCTCGAGCGCGGGGCCGCGCGAAGCGGCCGCGGCGCTCGTTCCCGCCGCGATCGGCATCGTGCCGCTCGCGCTCCTGCGCTGGCGCGTCGATGCGCTCTCGCTCCCGGAGGATGAGGCGCGCTCTCTCGGGCTCGCGGTGACGCCGCTTCGGATCGCCGTGATCGCCTGCGCGACGCTCGCGACCGCGGGCTCCGTGGCGCTCGCCGGCACCATCGGCTGGGTGGGCCTCGTGATCCCGCATGCCGCGCGCCTCATCGCCGGCGCGGCGTTCGCGCGCGTGCTGCCGCTCTCGCTCGTGCTGGGCGCGGCGTTCATGCTCGTCGTCGATACCGTGTGCCGCACCGCATTTCCCATCGAGGTGCCGCCCGGCGTGGCGACCGCGCTCATCGGCACGCCCGCCTTCATCGCGCTCCTCGCGCTTTCGTTCCGGCGCTCCGCATGACGCTCGCCACGCGCGATCTCACGTATGGATTTCGCGAGCGCATCGTGGGCCGCGCGATGCAAGTCGCGATCGATGCCGGCGAGGTCGTGTGCCTCCTCGGTCCCAACGGCAGCGGCAAGACCACGCTGCTGCGCACGCTGTTGGGCCTCGTGCCGCCGCTCGCGGGCGAGGTCACGCTCGACGGGCGGCCGCTTTCGCAATGGCCCGTGCGGGCGCGCGCCATGCGCCTCGCCTACGTGCCGCAAGCCGCCGAGAGCTATTTCGATTTCAGCGTGCTCGAGATGGTGGAGATGGGACGCACCGCGCACCGCGGCGCGTTCGCGAGGCCCGGCGCGCGCGACCTCGAGCGTGCGCACGTTGCGCTCGAGCGCCTCGGCATCGAAGCGCTCGCCGCGCGCCCGATCCATCGCGTGAGCGGCGGCGAGCGCCAGCTCGCCCTCATCGCGCGCGCGCTCGCCACCGAAGCGACGCACATCCTCATGGACGAGCCCGCCGCGAACCTCGACTTCGGCAACCAGGCGCGCGTGCTCGAGGAGATCGCGCGCCTGCGCGCCGCGGGCGCCGCGGTGGTCTTCTCGACGCATCATCCGGATCACGCATTGCGCATCGCCGACCGCGTGGTCATGATTCGCGCGGGTGGGCTGATGGCGGCGGGGACCACGGCGGACGTGATGAATTCGGAAAATCTTTCGGCGCTGTACGGACGCCCGGTGGAGGTCGCTTTGGTAGCATCCGGCGAAGGAACTCCGCGGCGCGTCTGCGTTCCCAGCAGCGGCCGCCCAGCCTGAGGAGAGCCATGGCCGCACGAACCCGGAATGCCAAGAAGGCCGGGCCCGAAGGGGCGCCCTCGTTCGAGCTGAGGCCGTTGCGGCCGCGCTTCGCCCGCCCGGACCACCTCGGTCTGCGCGCGGCGGAGTACGCCATCCTCGCGCGCCTCGATACGCCGGCGAAGATCCAGGCGTTCCTCAACGCCATTCCCATCAACCACGAGATCGGCGGCGAGACGGTGCTCTCGGTGCGCGAGGTGCTGCGCCAGCGGCGCGCGCACTGCATCGAAGGGGCGATGGTCGCGGCCGCGGCGCTGTGGATCCACGGCGAGCCGCCGCTCGTGCTGCACCTCGACTGCGACATCAGCGACTATCCGCACGTGATCACGCTCTTCCGCCGCTCCGGCGCGTGGGGCGCGATCTCCAAGACCAACGGCGCGCCGCTGCGCTACCGCGATCCCATCTACCGCACGCTGCGCGAGCTGGCGCTCTCGTATTTCCACGAATACTCGAACCGTCGCGGCCACAAGACGTTGCGCAGCTACTCGCTGCCCTTCGACTTGCGCCGCATCGATCCTTCCGAATGGGTGACCGCGTCGAAGTCGTGCTGGTCCACGCACGACCGGCTCGCGGCGCTGCGCCACTACCCGCTCATCAGCAAGCGCCAGGAGCGGTTGCTCGCGAAGCGCGACAAGTTCGAGCGCAAGGCTTCCAGGCTCGTCGAGTACCCGCGGCCGGCGAAGGTCGAAGCCTGAAAAAGGGGTCAGGTTCCTTTTTCCTGCGCTAAAAAGGAACCTGACCCCATTTCGATCGGCGGCGCGGGATCGGGCGGCAGCGGCGCGAGCCGCAAATGCCACCAGCCGACGTCGTGCCAGCGCCCGCCCTTGAAGCCCACGCCGCGATAGACGCAAAACGGACGGAAGCCCAGCGACTCGTGCAGCGCGACGCTCGCGGCGTTGGGGAGCGTGATGCCGCCATAGGCGTTGAAGAATCCCTGCTCGCGCACGATGCGAAGCAGCGCACGATAGAGGGAGCCGCCGATGCCGCGCCGATGGCAATCGCGATGCACGTACGCGGACACATCCACCGACCAGCGATAGGCGTGGCGTTCCTTGTGGCGGCTCGCGTAGGCGTAGCCGGCGATGCGCCCGTCGTCCACGTGCACGAGCCACGGAAACGTGGATAGCGTCGCCTCGATGCGCCGCGCCATCTCCTCGACGGACGGGGGCTCGAGCTCGAACGAGATCGCGGTATCGCGCACATAGGGCGCGTAGATCGCCTGGATCTCGGGCGCGTCATCGGCGCGGGCGGTGCGAATTCCCGGCGGCAGGGCGATCATCGTTCGCTCCCTCGTTGTCGGTTCCTCGCTACAGCAGCAAGCGTGCCGCCTCGCGCCGCGCGGTCAAGCCGCTGGCGCGAAAGCGAAATGGCGTTGCACGCTCCATGCGGAGCGCACCGCGTTCGTGCGCGCGCGCCCACGCGGCACCCGGCGAGTGCGCCCGAACGGACCAAGCCCCGCAACTCGCCGGGACGCCGCGTGTCGATCCATGTCCGCGAGGAGAAACCGATGAGAGCGCTCGTCTGGCATGGCAAGAAGGACATCCGCTGCGACACCGTCCCCGACCCGCGCATCGAGGATCCGCGCGACGCCATCGTGAAGGTCTCGAGCTGCGCGATCTGCGGCTCCGACCTGCACCTCTACGACGGCTTCATGATGGGCATGGAGCGCGGCGACATCCTCGGCCACGAATGCATGGGCGAGGTGGTCGAGGTCGGCCCCGGCGTGGACGGCAAGCTCGAGGTGGGCGAGCGCGTCGTGATTCCGTTCACCATCGCGTGCGGCGAGTGCGAGCAATGCCAGCGCGGCCACTTCTCGGTCTGCGAGCGCAGCAACCGCAACCAGGACATCGCGAAGAAAGCCCTCGGCCACACGACCGCGGGCCTCTTCGGCTACACGCACTTGACCGGCGGCTACGCGGGCGGACAGGCCGAGTACGTGCGCGTGCCCTTCGCCGACACGACGCACGTGAAGGTGCCGTCGAACCTGAGCGACGAGCAGCTGCTCTTCCTGAGCGACATCCTGCCCACCGGCTGGCAGGCCGCCGTGCAATACGACATCCAGCCCACCGACACGGTCGCGATCTGGGGCGCGGGCCCGGTGGGACAGATGGCGATTCGCAGCGCCATCCTCCTCGGCGCGAAGCAGGTGGTGGCGATCGATTGCGTGCCCGAGCGCCTCGCGATGGCGAAGGCGGGCGGCGCAACCACCATCGATTTCATGGCGGACAGCGTGATCGAGCGCCTGAACGAGCTCACGAGCGGACGCGGCCCGGAGAAGTGCATCGATGCCGTCGGCATGGAATCGCACGTCGGCCACACCCTCGACACGATCTACGACCGCGCGAAGCAGGCGGTCTTCGCCGAGACCGGGCGCCCGCACGTGCTGCGCGAGATGTTCTACGCGTGCCGCCCCGCGGGGATCTGCTCCGTGCCGGGCGTGTATGGCGGCCTCGTCGACAAGCTCCCCTTCGGCCTCGCGATGAACAAGGGCCTCACGATCCGCACCGGGCAGACCGACGTGAACCGCTGGACGGCGGACCTCCTGCAGCGCATCGAGGAGGGGCAGATCGATCCCACGTTCGTCATCACGCACACGGTGCCGCTCGGCGAAGGGCCCGCGATGTACCGCACCTTCCGCGACAAGGAGGACGGCTGCGTGAAGGTCGTGCTCAAGCCGTCGCTGCACTAGGAGACCGCGATGGACTACCAGCAGAAGCTCAACCGCCAGGCTTCCGCCCACCGGCTCGCGCGCGGCATGGGCTGGTTCAGCATCGCGCTCGGGCTCGTGGAGCTCGCCTGCGCGCGGCCGCTCGCGCGCGCCATCGGCATGCGCGGCGAGGAGCCGTTGCTGCGCTTCTACGGCGTGCGCGAGATCGCGACCGGCATCGGCGTTCTCGCGGCGCGCGATCCGGCGCCGTGGATCTGGGGACGCGTCGCGGGCGACGCGCTCGACATCGGCACGCTCGCGACGCGCCTCGAAGGCTCACGCACCGCGAACACCGCGCTCGCGCTGGGCGCGGTGCTCGGTGCGACCGCCGCGGACGTCGCCGTCGCGCGCCAGCTGGCCGGGGCGCGCCACCTCTCGAAACCGATGGTGCGCGATGACAGCGGTCGCAGCGGCTTCCCGAAGCCGCCCGAGCAGATGCGCGGCGCGGCGCGCGGCTTCCGGCCGCCGCGCGACATGCTGCGGCCCGAGGACCGACCGCCGACGATTCACTGAGGCCCGATGCGCAGCTGTCCGACGCTGACGGGAAGCCGGAACCGCCGCGGTCCCGCGCTGCCCGGGTTCACGTAGAGCACGCCTTCCTCCTCGAGGATGCGCGGGACGTGCGAGTGCCCCGAGACGACCACGCGCACGCCTCGCGGAGGCCGGCGCAACATCCCGAGATCGTGGATCACGTGGATGCGCACGCCGCCGAGCTCGATGGTGCGCGCCTCCGGGATCCCGCGCGCCCATGCGCCGGTGTCGTTGTTGCCCCGCACCGCGGTGAGCGGCGCGATCGCCGCGAGCGCGCCGAGGATCGCGGGATCGCCGATGTCGCCCGCATGAATGATGTGGTCGCTGCCGGCGAGCGC
>JAICTR010000489.1 GCA_025936275.1 Burkholderiales bacterium | reverse complement strand
CCGCGCGGAGAAATCCATGGGCTCCCTTGAAAAGAATCTCGTTCGCTACGCGGCCTGCCACCGCGACCGGCGCAACCTCGCGACGCATTTCGCCGGCATCCCGATGATCGTGCTCGCGGTGGTGATCGCGCTCGCCACGGCCTCCGTGCGGCTCGGCTCGTTCGAGGTGACGCTCGCCGCGATCGCGTCCGTCGTCGCGTGCACCTACTACTTCCGGCTCGATTTCCTCTTCGGCCTCACCATGGCGGTCGTGCTCTTCGCGGCGTGCGCGGCGGCGAGCGAGATCCTCGCGCGCCTGGGCCCCGCGGGCGGACTCGCGGCGGCGGCGGCGCTCTTCGTCGTCGGCTGGGCGCTGCAGTTCCTCGGCCACCGCTTCGAGGGCCTGAAGCCGGCATTCTTCGACGACGTGCGCCAGCTCCTGATCGGGCCGCTCTTCCTCTGCGCGGAGGCGTACTTCTTCCTCGGCGCGAAGCCGAAGCTGCGCCGCCACGTGGAGGAGCGCGTGGGGCCCGTGGTCGCGCGCCGCACGCCGGGCACGGCTTCCGCGGGCCGCACGTGAGGCCGGTTCGCGATTGAAGAACGAGACCCTCGCGCTCGCCCAGGCGCTCATCGCGCGGAAATCCATCACGCCCGCCGACGAAGGCTGCCAGCAGCTCATCGTCGAGCGCCTCGCGCCGCTCGGCTTCGTGCCCGAGGTGATGGTGTTCGGCGATGTCACCAACCTCTGGATCCGCCATGGCGTGGCGAGCCCCGTGGTCGCGCTCGCGGGGCACACCGACGTGGTGCCCACCGGCCCCCTCGATCAATGGCGCAGCGACCCCTTCGTGCCGACGATCCGCGACGGCTGCCTCTACGGGCGCGGCGCCGCCGACATGAAGACCTCGGTCGCGGCGTTCGTCACGGCGGCCGAAGCGCTGGTGCGCGACAACCCGAGGCATCGCGGCAGCCTCGCGTTGCTCATCACCTCCGACGAGGAAGGACCCTCGGTGGACGGCACGGTGCGCGTCGTGGAGGCGCTTAAGCGGCGCGGCGAATCGATCGACTACTGCATCGTCGGCGAGCCGTCGTCGGCGCAGCGCTTCGGCGACACGATCAAGAACGGCAGGCGCGGCTCGCTCACCGGGCGCTTGTGGGTGAAGGGCGTGCAGGGGCACGTCGCCTATCCCGAGCTCGGCAGGAACCCGGTGCACCTCGCCGCTCCGGCGATCGCCGAGATGGCGGCGACCGAATGGGATCGCGGCAACGAGTACTTCCCGCCGACGACGTGGCAGATCTCGAACGTTCACGCGGGCACCGGCGCGCAGAACGTGATCCCGGGCGTGATGCAGGTGGACTTCAACTTCCGCTTCTCCACCGCGAGCACGCCCGATTCGCTGCAGGCGCGCGTGCGCGAGATCCTCGATCGCCATGGGCTCGAGTACTCGATCGACTGGACGCTCGGCGGCAAGCCCTTCCTCACGCCACGCGGGCGGCTGGTGGGCACGCTCTGCGCGACGATCGAGCGCGTGACCGGCGTGAAGCCCGAGGTGAGCTGCACCGGCGGCACTTCCGATGGGCGCTTCATCTTCGACATCTGCGCCGAGGTCGCCGAGTTCGGGCCGATCAACCGCTCGATCCACAAGATCAACGAGGCGGTGGCGATCGAGGAGATCGAGCCGCTCGCGCGCATCTATCGCGAGACGGTCGAGGCGCTGCTCGACTCATGAGCGTCGTTCCCGCGGCCGCGGGAATCCATCACGCGCTCGTGATGCCGTGAAGCGTCCCCGAACGGTCCGGGCGCTCCTCGAGTACGGCGTGAAGATCTTCGAGAAGGCGCGCGTGAGCTACGGCCACGGCACGACGAATGCGCTCGACGAGGCCGCGTGGCTCGTCCTGCGCGCGCTGGAGCTTCCGCCCGGCGACGTGGGCCCGCACCTCGACCGTTCGCTCGACGCCGCGCGATTCGCCGCCGCGAAGTCGGCGCT